>NZ_JAVKPK010000007.1:0-71995 GCF_031461075.1 Methanosarcina baikalica
GAAATAGCTTCTTCTTATTAGCAGCATATTCAAATCCACCTTTATATAGAAATGTTTGATTATACCACAGCAGAGTAAAAGACAGCTGGAAACTGAGTGAAGGATTTAATTCCTTAACAGCTTCCACCAGTTAACAGCTTTACCTGTACAAATTTCCACAGCCAACTGCTTCATAAATGATTTTATTAGCGGTCGTCGTCCTGCTTCTAATCATAAATTTTTCCATAAGATTGATGTTTATCTCTTTAGCGTGGTCGCTTTCCAGCTGGGAAATTATATTAATCCATGAAAAACAGCGAAGAGCTCTGCTTTTCTTTATTATCTGAAACTGCGCTCTGGCTTGCTTCTCCAGGAGACTCGACTCTAAAGCAGCAGGAAACTTTCTTCTAAGCTCACCTGTATGCAGAAAGCCAGAATATACACAGCACGGAAAATGAGAACGGAATGCAAGTATGTGTATATTCTGAAAGAATATTAATTTACGATCGATGAAACACTCAAAAGTATGCTATTTTAAAAATTAAGTACCTTAAAAAGTAAGGTACTTTAAAAGCGGCACAGCTTAAAAGTAACGCATCTGTATTTCGGCTTAAACAGAGTTTTTACAGCTTAAACATAGAGTTCAGAAGGATCCTGAGGAAGTCCTTTTCTGCCAAGTTTTGCAAGAGCTTTTTCGAAATCCTTGCCTGTTACAATTTCCCTGTCTTCAATAATTGCCTGGTGGAGAGCTGTCTTCAAAACCTTTTCCACAAGGTCCCTGCCCGAAAGCCCTTTTGTTTTCTTTGCAAGAGCCTGGAAATCGCAGTCCTCTACCGGCAAGGGGAAGGTTTTTACATTTGATTCGAAGATCCTGAGAACCTCTTCTTCTCCAGGGAGAACAAATTCGATCTCTTCTTCAAACCTGCTTCTTACAGCGGAGTCCAGGGAATTAATCCGGTTTGTGGAGCAGATAGTACATACTCCATCGCGTTCCACTATACCATCCATTTCGGTCAGGAGAGCGTTTACGATTTCACTTACATCTCCTCTTAACTCCTGGAATTTCCTGTCCAGGGCTATGGCATCAAGTTCGTCAATGAAAATGATACATGGAGCCATTTCTTCCGCCCGGTCGTAGAGCTGGTGAATCTGGCGGGCTCCGTCTCCCACGAATTCCCCTATAAGCTGGGTGGCTTTTACAGGAATGATGGGCACATCGGTTTTGTTTGCGAGGGCTTTTGCAAGCATTGTTTTTCCGGTTCCTGAGGGCCCGTAAAAAAGAATGTTTCTTGGCGCCCATTTCCCGAAACGCTCGGGCTCTTCGAGGAAACGTTCAATTAGCCTGCATTTTTGCTTTGCAGTTTCCTGCCCGACTACATCTTCGAATATAACACTGGTCTTTATTTCCGTAGACGATGGAAGGCCGTTTTCCTCTTCAGTTACGATAATTGAGGTTGAGTTTCCTATCATGGATTCTGCAGGTTCCACATCTATAATTCGGTAAGCAAAATCCGGAAACATCCGTCGGTCAAAAAGATAATCTCCCTTGCGGGCAACATACCCATTCCACTGTTCTCTGGCATAGAATTCAAAAACATCCCTATTTTCAATAACAGGATATTCGTCCATCATGCCGCTTAACGGATAACCTTCGGGCTTCAGAATAAGAAGCTCGGAAGTAGACTTCACAAACTCGGTATTGTTTTCAGGAGTTTTTTTCGCGTTCACTCTTTGTGAGACTGGTCGCACTTTGTTATCAACTCGAATACTTTTCTATACCTCTATAGTGATCCGAAGAGCTAATAAAATTAACCCTATAAACTAATCCGGATATTCGACTGCGAAAGGCTCACCTGGTTCGGAGAGTTAAGAAAATGGCCTTCTGAAATATTGCTATCGAGGCATTTGCGCGGTAGCCATCTGTCAGGTCTGTTCTTCGAGCCTCGGGCAATTATTATATATTCAGATATGCAATTTATCAGTGCATATGTCCTGAGGGACATTATATAAGTGTAAAATATTTATATGAGTAGACAGATAAATGGTTTATTATTTGAAATATGCTTGAATCACTGATTGTGTAAAATAACAGGCTTTCTAAAGGTTCTAATGTTGGAATTTTAAGAGTGTAGCCCTTTATAATGCGCATGAAGATCTGATGTAAAAGAGAAAGCTAATATATTATATTAATAATATAAAATCCTAACTTATTGAATTAAAATTATTTTCAAACATCGTTTGAAAATTTATGACTAATGTCTGGTAAATTGCCTGACTAATATATATCAATTCTTAAAATTGTACAGCAATATTACGCTGGTAATTAGCAGACTAATGACTTAAGAATCTCAGTACTAGATACGGGTAGTTTCAGAGCATGATTTTTATGTTTACTATGGAGAACACGGAAGGTTTCGACCAGAAAACTCTTGATAAGATGAACTCTGAAGTCAAGAAAACTATGAGCAAGCACGATCCGAAGTCAAAGGACTACAAAAAAATATTCGAACAAGTTGAAGATCAGGTCTTCGACAAATACTGTTCCGAGGTGTTCAGGCCCTCTCTCAAACTTTGATAATTTGTCGTTCCGTAAACACTGCGCCGGTAAAATTTTATTTTTATTTTATTACTTAGCTTTTAATTTTTACCGGCTTTAATTCCTTTAAAATAGATTTGATTACTTTACTAGTGTTGCGTCAATCCTCAAAGATTCAATGATTCTGAATAGTTGCAATCGATTTTATACGACATTTTGTTGTTGACTCGACACTAGGGTTACTTTAAATTTTACTTTTATTTAGAAATGTTATTCAAAGTTTCTTGATTTTTCTTTTAATTTTTAATTGAATTTCAGTCTTATCCGTAAGTTATTTTTGAGTTATATCGATCCTGAAGAAAGAGTATAGTCCCCTATATTTGTGAAAAATGAAAAGAGATTCTCTTGCTTATGGTTTTCAATAACTCACCCTCAAGACCTGAATTTCAATGTAACTTATATTGTAACTATTTTTGTCTTTTTTTGGATTTACCTGTATCGATAACTTTTTTTATATCCCTACCTCTTATTCTCAATTATGATTCATTGCAACAAAATCAAGGCTTTGAGTTTTTTCCTTCTCATTATGCTTTTGTTTGTCCCGATCGCAGGTGCGGCCTCAAATGCAGGTGAGATCCGGAAAGCCGACCTTTTTGAAGCCCCTGAGAATTCTACTGCTGATAATGATCTCTTTACAGAACTGAGTGAAAAAGCCGGGCTTTATAACAAGAATTTCGATCAAGTTCCCGCAATTCTCCAAAGGCTTGTGGCCAGTGAAGAAATTTCCGGAAAAATTAAACTTGATAACGGCGAAATGCTTTACGTGACTTTACTTATGAGAGGAGGACAAATAGGGGAGTTTTATAGGTATGATACTTCTACGGACCCAAACTCTAAGTTAGGGCCTACCATAAAAGTGGAAACCGATGAGCAAACAGTAAAAAGAGTGCTTGATTCGAAAGACCCCTTTAAGGAAGCCATAAAAAGCATGAATGAGGATTCTTTAAAGGTGGAAACTAAAGGTTTCTTCCGAAACACCGTGCTCTGGACTTTAAAGCATTTTTATCCATGAGCTCAATAAAAAAATTAATTTAAAATGCCCTTTCCTCCTTATTTTTTAGGGGAAAGGGTTCTGACCTTATTTGTCAGAATTTCAATGTCAGGATCAATGCTTGACAACCTCTCCAGGATACGTATATCTTCCCTTTTCCATTATCACGCCGATATTTATACTTGTATTGATACCGGTATGCACGTCATCTCCCATAATCACTCCGAGCTTTCTCCTGCCTGAGTCAAGAATCCTTCCTTTCACCATTACTTTTATATTTTTCCCGTCATGACGGAGATTTGCAACTTTCGTGCCCGCCCCAAAATTACAACGGCGCCCGATGATGCTGTCTCCTACATAACTCAGGTGCCCCACATGGGTATCTTCCATTATAATTGTGTTCTTAATTTCCACAGCATTTCCGACTCTAACGTGATTTCCGATTGCAGTGGAGGGGCGGATAAAACAATTCGGCCCTAGATCACAGTTTTCCCCAATTACCACAGGCCCTTCAATATAAGAGCCGTTTCTTATAAGGGTGCCTTTTCCGATTACAACCTCACCTTTTATAGTTGCATTCGGCTCTACCGTGCCTTCGCACATGCCCTTAAGGTCTTTCAGGAGGTATTCGTTTGCTTTCAAAAGGTCCCAGGGGTACCCTATATCTATCCACCTGCTTTCGAGGGGGCTGTAGCCTACAGCTGCTCCGCTGTCGATCAACATCTGGATGGAATCCGTAATCTCGAATTCCTTTCTCACCGATTCCGGGGTCCTGTCAATAAGGTCAAATATAGATTCCCTGAAGAGATATATTCCGGCATTTGCAAGGTTAGTGGGAGGATTTTTAGGTTTCTCTATTATTCTGATCACTTTATTATTTTCGGTCTCAAGAACTCCGAAATCAGATGGATTCTCCACCTCTTTTACGCAGATGACAGCTTCTTCTGTCCTTGAAAGCAGGGCTTTTAAGTCCTCCTGCCCGATAAGCATGTCCCCATTAAGTACAAGGAACTCCCCCTCAACATATCCCCTTGCATACCCTATTGCATTTGCAGTTCCTAGCTGTTCCCTCTGCCGTACGTAATCTATGCTTACTCCCCATCTGCTCCCGTCTCCGAAATACTCTTTTATCTTCTCTTCCTGATAACCTGTGATGAAGACAAAACCCTCAATGCCTGTTTTTATGGCTGAGTTAAGGATATGCTCGAGTATGGGTTTGTTTGCGACCTGGAGCATGACTTTAGGACAGCCAGAAGTAAGAGGCTCCATCCTTGTGCCTTTGCCTGCCACAAGGACAACTGCTTTCATTTAAGCGCCTCCGTTACTAGGTTTTTAGCCATCTCAAAAATTTCATCAACGTTTTCCCGGGCTTCAGCCGTAATTCTCACTTTTGCCTCTGTGCCCGAGGGGCGGACAAGTACCCAGCCATTTTCCATTTCCACACGGATTCCGTCGATATCAAGGACTTTTCCCAGGGGCTCGAGTTTAACCTTTATTTTTCCCATAAACTCTGCCTTTTTCTCGTTTGCACAGGGGAAAGCCCCTCTTTTTGTGGCATACCTGGGAAGCTCTTCTCGAAGCTCACTTAATTTTTTATCCTTCAAAATCTCAACAAGTCTTGCGGCCGCATAAATCCCGTCCGGGCAGTAGGAAATCTTCGGAAAAATCCAGCTTCCTGAAGGCTCACCTCCGTAGATAGCTCCGCACTGTTTTATGCCTTCTGCGACATAGACGTCTCCAACCCTTGTCCTCACAATTTCCGAACCTTTAAGAGAATCGTCAACCATCATCGACGTGTCCACAGGCACTACAACTGTCCCTTTATTGCCTCTGCATTCAAAGAGCCCGAAAATTGCAAGCAGCTCGTCTCCTGACACAAAATTGCCTTTCTCGTCTACTGCCATCATCCTGTCTGCATCACCATCGTGCGCTATTCCCAGATCGGCTCCGAAATCTACAACAGCTTTCTTGAGCATGGAAAGGTTTTCATCTGTCGGCTCCGGATTTCTTGCAGGAAAGTGGCCATCGGGCTGGGCATTCAGGGTTATTACCTCACAGCCCAGTTCCTGGAGGAGATAAGGGCTGATTGTCCCTCCTGCCCCGCATCCGCAGTCCAGCACGATTTTCAGGCTGGAACTTCCGACGAGCTTTTTAATCATATTCATATGATCCCGAATAGCATTTCCGTCTTCTTCGAATTTGCCTATCAGGTTCCAGGGAACCCTGGAAAAGCTCTTATCTTCAATAGCTGTTTCAATCTCGTCCTGCTGAGCCGAATCAAAAGCCATGCCGTCAGGATTCCAGAGTTTGATCCCCACATATTCAGAAGGGTTGTGGGAGGCTGTGACCATTACACCGCATTCGTATTCTCTGGCTGCGTATGCCAGGGTTGGAGTGGTAACAAGGCCTACCTCTGTAACAGCACAACCTGATGCTGTCAGTCCTGCAATCAAAGCATGTTCGATCATCGGGGCCGAAACTCTTGGATCCCTCCCGATAACTGCAGTCTTTTTCCGGCTTCCCAATACAAGCCCTACATTAAGTGCAAGTTCGGGCGTGATTTCCTTGTTTGCGATTCCTCTTATTCCTGAAGATCCGAACAGTTTCATGTATCCCACTCCGAAGTTTCATGAAGTGTATTTTTCTCGAATTCTCTCGATTTTTCAATTATAAATATTCAGTCTTTTCATTATTCTACAGTGACGCTTTTCGCAAGGTTGCGCGGTTTATCAATAGAGCAACCTCGAGCAAGAGCAGTATAGTAAGCAAGCAACTGGAGAACTACAACACTGAGCAACGGAGAAAGCAGTTCATCACTCCGCGGAACTGTGAGGACTATATCTGCATACTTTCCTATCTCCGTATCCGTGTTATCAGCCACTGCGATAACAATCGCGTCCCTTGCTTTTACTTCTTTTATATTGCTCAGCACCTTGTCGTAAGTCTGTCCTCTTGTTGCAATTGTGATTACCGGTGTTCCTTTTTCAAGCAGGGCAATTGGCCCGTGCTTAAGCTCTCCAGCGGCAAAGCCCTCTGCATGCAAGTAGGAAATTTCTTTTAGTTTGAGAGCCCCTTCAAGGGCAATTGGATAGTTCAGATGCCTGCCAAGGAAGAAGTAGCTCTTTGAATTAGCAAAGTTCTCTGCACATTCCTTTATTGCTTCTTTCTGGTTGAGAATCTGCTGAATCTGGCCCGGCACCTTCCGGATTGCCGTAATGAATCTTTTAACATAATCAGGGCTTAACTTGCCTCTTGCGAGAGCAAATTTTACTGCAAGCAAATAAAGGAGGATCAGCTGAGTGCTGAAGGTCTTGGTCGCCGCAACCCCTATCTCAGGCCCTGCTATGGTATATAGTACACTATTGGCTTCTCGGGTAATGGTGCTTCCTACAACGTTCGTTATTGCAAGAGTAGGGCAATTGTAAGACATGATCTCCCGAACGGCTGCGAGGGTATCTGCAGTCTCTCCCGACTGGGTGATTGCTATTGCAAGAGTCCCATCATTCATAACCGGGCTTCTGTACCTGTATTCCGAGCAGATATCTATGTCGCAGTGAATTCCTGCCAGCTGCTCAAAAAGGTATTTTCCAAGCAGCCCTGCATGCCAGGAGGTCCCACATGCCAGAATCTGAACCCTTGAAAGTTTCCTTATCTCCTCCTCGCTCATGTTCAGTTCTTTGAGATCTATGGTTCCTTCAAGCTCCGAGACCTTGCCTGCGAGGGTATTATGAATTGCACTCACCTGCTCGTGAATCTCTTTAAGCATAAAGTGTTCATAACCAGCTTTTTCAGCAGCTTCAAAGTCCCATTCTATCTTTTCTATCTTCTTTTCCTTGACATTTCCTTCTCTGTCAAAGATCTCTACACTAGAAGGAGTTAGAATTGCTGTGTCAAAATCATCTACGAATATAACGTCTCTTGTAGAATTCAAAAAAGCAGTTACATCCGATGCGGCAAAGTTTTCCCCTTTGCCAAGTCCTATAACAAGAGGGCTGTCTTTTCGAGCGAGCACGAGTTTATCAGGTTCGTCAGCGCAGAGAATCGCAAGGGCGTAGGAGCCCTCAATTTCCTTCAGGGCTTCTCTGAGTCCTGTAAGGAGTTCGCATTTTGCTTCTGTTCCGTTAGGTTTCTCATATATGTGCTTGTGCAGGAGATGTGCAATCACTTCTGTATCTGTTTCCGACTTAAACTCGTATCCCTCTGCAGTCAGCTTCTCTTTCAATGCCATATAGTTCTCGATAATCCCGTTATGCACGACCGAAATCTTACATGGATTTCCAGAGTTGTGCGGGTGGGCATTTTCCGTGCTTGGACGTCCGTGGGTTGCCCAGCGGGTATGGCCTATTCCTAAGTTTCCGCCAATTCCTTTCGGGAGTACGGCTTCGAGATTTACAATTTTACCTACTGATTTGTAAGTATCGAGTCCGCTGCCCAGAACCGTAATACCAGCGGAGTCATATCCACGGTACTCGAGTTTTTTGAGGGACTCTATAATAACAGATGCAGCAGAATTCTCCCCTGCATATCCTACGATTCCACACATTTTTTTACCCCTTTTGAAATTAAAGAACTACCGAATGACGGGACAGATCTCTGTATATGGTATTTCCAGATTCTACCTGGCAGTCGACAGCTATAGTTACTCCGGCTTTCACAAGTACGCTGTTCCCGATCCGATTATCGTCTCCAAATATGGTACCGAGTCTGGGGGCTCGATGAAGAGTTTTATTCATAGTGATCAACAGACCTTCTTTTTCTTCAACAAAGAAACCTGAGCCAATTGTATTATTGCTTCCAATTATGGAATTGGAGATCTGCCCGTGCGAGTATATCCTGCAGTCATTCATTATTATACTATTCTGGATCTCGGTAAATGACCTGATCGATACGTTGTCTCCTATTGTTGTGGAGGGCAGGATAACAACATTGGGGCCTATATCGCAATTGTCTCCTATAACAACAGGACCTACAATGTAAGTTCCGGAGCGAATCCTTGTGTTTTTTCCTATTGCTACCTTTCCCCGAATTACAACTCCTTCTTCCACTTCTCCTTCAACCTTCAGATTCCTGGAGGAATTTAACACTATGGCATTTGCTTTTAACAGATCCCAGGAATGGACAGCATCCAGCCATTTTGATTCTGTCGGGACGGAAGTAACTGTTTTTCCCTCGTCTATCATAATCTGCAGAGTATCAGTTATTGCATACTCTCCATTTTCGGATATCGGGGTTTTTTCGATGGTTTCAAAGATCTGCGGCGTAAAAACATAAATTCCGGTATTTACAATACGGCTCAGATCTCCGGGCCTTTTTTCCAGGATCCTTGTAACTTTATTTTTTTCTTTAAGAACCACACCGTAACCTGCCGTCTCTTCCATCCTCACTGTTAGAAGGCTTGCGACTCCACCGTAATTCTTAATGAGATCGGCTATAGTTTTTGGTTCAACCAGATTATCTCCGTTCAGCACTAGAAATTCTGAGTCTTCGGGGCCGATAAATTTCTTTGCCTGTTCAATTGCGTGTGCAGTGCCAAGCTGAGCTTTCTGTTCTACATATCTAATTTTCACCCCGAAGTTCAGCCCGTCTTCAAAATAGTCCATTATTCGTTCTTTTTCATATCCGACAATCAATATAATATCGGTTATCCCATTTTTTTCAAGCGAAGCTATGACATGCTCCAGAATGGGCCTGTTGGCGATAGGAAGCATTACTTTTGAACGAGTAAGAGTGAGAGGTCTGCAGCGCAACCCTTCTCCGGCTGCAAGGATAATAGCTTTCATAGATTTAAAGATCCTTTTTTAGAATTTATACATTACCTTCGAAAGTCTAAACAGAATAATTTAATCTAAATATATACTGGATGTTATGCCTGTATAAGGGATAACCTACAATAAAAAAGTAATCTCTGTATAATTAAAAAATAAGTTTATCCATACAAGGTAAACAGCTCCAGAACATAAGCCGGATAAACTCCGAAATTAGGCCTTCCTCCTACTTTTCCAGCTTTTTTCCAGCAAATCTGAAGACTATGAGGGCAGGAATATTAGAAGCCCGATAAAAATCGTGTTATTCAAGCTTTTTCGAGACTGGGGGCCTGCAGACCTGAGCCGTAGCTCAGGAAATAATTAATACATTAACAATATTTGTAGATCGTTGTTTCTGACAGGATTCTATTTAAGGTTGTATCTTTTACAGGGCATCTTTGTCTTTTTTTCAGAGTCTGCAAAAGTATTTAATTTATAACCCAGAGAGACATTTCCTGCATTTTATACCTTACACGTCTTAACAATTGAGAGTCAGGGCAACTTCGTAAAGATTGGTTTATATCGAGATTTCGATTTACTGTTCAATATTTAATATAGTAATTACCAAATTAGTTGATAACCCCGAAGATGAATCCCCGCCAGCATAGGAAAAGTTGTGCTCGCGTTTCCTTTATTCCGGGTTGCAGGTGCTTTGCATGGTTGTAGAGTCTTGAGTAAATTAGGTATAAATGTGTACGTTAGAAACTATAAGTCACGCCCTTCCAGGAAAATCC
Source organism: Methanosarcina baikalica (assembly GCF_031461075.1). NCBI lineage: Archaea > Methanobacteriati > Methanobacteriota > Methanomicrobia > Methanosarcinales > Methanosarcinaceae > Methanosarcina > Methanosarcina baikalica. The sequence continues at coordinate 10,105 of NZ_JAVKPK010000007.1, forward strand.
CTGAGGACATCTCTCAAGGATTTCAGCAGGACACGTATGAGTAGACAAACAAGATATTTTTCATAAATAAATTTAAGTATGGCTTGAGAACATAGGTCTATTAAAAGAAACTTCAAATGAAACGTTGAAATAATTTTGAAGTGAAAATCAAGCCGGAAGCGGTTAGTATTTCTTTGGGAAATATGAAAGCAGCCTGGAAAAATAAATATTCCCTACAAGAAGAGTGAATTTTAGAGACAAATTCTTTTTAGGGTTTTATCGTCCCTAAAACTAATCATTCAGGCATGATTTCTTTCCTGAGATCAAATACTTTCACTCCGCTTTCCTCAGGTTTATATCATGTGGCGTTGTACTTTGGAACGCCTCTCTATACTATAAAGATAACCAAGAGGCTTGAGGTAGAAAGAATGAAACAAACTGCAGAATCTATTAGAGACCGATTTTTAAAGCTTGGAATCGATGTGCCCCTCGAGGACATCGAAAGCAGACTCGACGAACTGATCACGAAATTCAAAGTTCCTTCCAACGAAGCCCAGCGCAGCGTGACCAATTACTTTTTGAAGAAATATTCCATTCCTAAAAATGAATTTTACGTGAGGCAGGCTGAACCCCAACTTACCAAGATTGTGAACATCTCGGAAGACGGGCAATGGGCAAACCTTAAGGCAAAGGTTGCCCAGCTCTGGGAAAATACTCACGAATCCATATCTCAGGTAGGGCTCCTGGGGGATGAAACAGGAATCATAAAGTTTACCGAATGGAAAAATGCTGAACTGCCTAAGCTTGAGCAGGGAGAGAGTTACCTCTTCAAGAGTGTTGTTGTAGGAGAGTACAATGGCAGGTTCCAGGTTCAGATTAACAAGAACAGTTCAGTAGAAAAGCTGGATGAACCCATCGAGGTAGGGGGCGGGGATTTCACGCCGACTGCAAGAGAAGCAGAGCTCAGGAATATTGCCGATCTTATTGGTGGCCAGTGGGCTACAGTTAGAGGAAAAGTAGTCCAGCTCTGGGAAAACTCCCATGAATCGATTGAGCAGGCAGGGCTTTTAGGAGACCAGACAGGTGTTATCAAATTCACTAACTGGGCCAGTTCCGAACTTCCGGATATGGAAGAAGGCAAAAGCTACATGCTGAAAAATGTAGTTATCAATGAATGGGACGGCAAGGCTCAGATCCAGCTTAACAGGTCAAGTTCCATAGAAGAACTTGATGAAGATATCGAGGTCCGAACATCTACTTTCACATACTTCGGAGCAATGGTGGACATTCAAACCGGCTCAGGCCTTATAAAGCGCTGCCCCGAGTGCAAGAGGGCTCTGGCCAAGGGTGCCTGTGCAGAACACGGGAAAGTAAAGGGAGAATACGACCTCAGGATAAAAGCGGTCCTGGATTCGGGATCCTCAACTCAGGATGCTCTGATTAACAGGGAACTTACCGAAGAGCTTACAGGACTTTCTCTCGATACTGCAATTGCAATGGCCGCAGATGCCCTTGACCCCGGAGTTGTGCTGGACAAACTGAAACACGAACTTGTGGGCAGATATTATACTGTCAGCGGGCACAAGCTTGACCGCTATATCCTTGTGGATTCGATTACTCCAAGGACTTCTCTGGACAGAGAGCTCCTTGAGGAAATGCTTACTGAACTGGAGGTGGAGTAAATGACAGGCTTTTTCAGGGAAGTAGCCCGCAGGGTCTTTGCCCAGGAGCTGAAAGATTCGAACCTGACATCAAGGGATGAAAGTGACCAGTACGCACCACAGTATGTCCTAACCCCAACAGGAGCTAAAGTAAACCGCATCTTCCTTGTAGGCACACTTATAGAAAAAGAAGATATCGGAACCGACTCCGAATACTGGAGGGGAAGGGTTTCAGACCCAACAGGTTCCTTCCTAGTCTATGCCGGACAGTACCAGCCCGAAGCAGCCCAATTCCTTGCCGACTGCGAACTTCCAGCTTTTGTGGCAGTCGTGGGCAAAACCAGCACCTATACCACAGATGACGGTAATGTGTTGACCTCTATACGCCCAGAATCCATCCAGCAGGTAGACGGACTTGCCCGGGACCTCTGGGTACTCGATACCTCAAAGCAAACTCTTGAGAGGATAAGGGCAGTTGAGGCAGAGGAAGACCCGAACTCAAAACTTGCAAAAGAACACTACTCTACTGATACAGATTATTACCGTGCAATGATTAAAAAGGCTCTCGAGTCCCTTAAAGAAAGAGAATAAGAATTAAATAATAGATAAACGAAGGGGAAAACCCCTTAATTTTTTTCAAATTTTGAAATTTTTTCCTTTTTGGGTTTTCCGGAAATTTTTGTATCTCTTGATTCCTTCTTTTTTATTATCCTTTATTCATCTTCTTCGTATTCTTTTCCCAAATTTCTCTCCTTATTCTCCATTTAAACCTCCATTTTACCCGGATTTGTACATTTACATTTCTCGGGTTGATTTAACATTTTGATTGATTAGCAAATATTTTTATTTATACTGTCTTTGGACAAAAAGAGGCAAAATATAGATAAATAAACGAGACATGATATAAAATGAGGAATATGTGTTTGAATGCGAATTATGTGTTCGAATGCGAATTAACGATAAAATAATCAAGAAATTGAAATGTGAGATGATCCTGTGAAAACCTATCTTCTGGTCTGGTTCAGCAGTGAAGGTGCCCGTCCATCAGAGATTAATCGAAGACTGACGTCTCTGGGTTTCGAACCCATGCAAGGTAGCTACGATTTTATATATAATTGGAATAGCAACGTTAGTGTAGAGAAGGTTCTCGAGTTTGGGGATAAGGTATACTTGAGCCTTCAGGGCACAGGTGTAATGTTCAAACTGGAGACAATGTGAACTGGTAGAACTCGCAAAAATAAAGTGCGTGAGACCTCACTTAGCTAAGGGCTTATTAGAAATAAGTCGGTAACAATTATTTTGGAACCAAATCGAGGAAGCTGCATATGAGAATAGTTAAGTACGGTGTAAAAATGTACCTACATTATTTCGTGACTGGTCCTGAGCATGTGCCGGAACTCAGGCAATAAATAAACCGGTATTTAAAATTATTATTCAGGCGTAATTGAGGATATAATTCTTTTTCAGGCCTATCTCTGTAAGTCCGGTCAGACCTTTTTTTCATCCAGGCCTTCTTCCTGATTACGTTTTTTCAGGGCATCCCGGAACTTTAGATATCCGCAGGTGTCCCCTTCAAGAGGAATTATCCTGCCGCTAACATTCCCTTTTTCAATAATCAGTTCCACAACACTCGGATTTGACATCCTGGGTTTGGTAGGAGAGCCCGGACAAACAAGAACAACATCCCTTTTCTCAATTAAAGGACGGTGCAGGTGCCCGAAAATCAGGATGTCTACTTCCATTTCTTTTGCAAGGTAACCCTGCGCAGTCGTATCAGTTACCGAAAGTCCTCCTTCATGCACCACTCCGATTTTTACCCCTTCAACTTCGAATTTCAGCCTCTCGGGAAGGAGCTGCTTAAGATCGGAAGCATCATCATTTCCGAAAACAGCTTTCAATTTTCCGCTGGCGTTGAAAGCCTGATAGGCCTCCATAGTACTGAAGTCCCCTGCATGGACGATAAGGTCAGACTCTTCAAGAAGTGTTTGAAGTTGCGGGGGAATTTCCCTGGTTTTCAGATGAGTGTCGGAAAGTGCAATCAGCTTCATGGAAAATCTCCTCATTATATTAATAAAATATGCTCTATAGATAAAAATATGCAGTTAAACGCGACAAAACTGAAATAACTGGCAACTGACAATTATTCTGGAAAATATAGTCATTCGGGAAAAATTCTGAGAAAAATTATCCGTTAACTGACAATCTGTTTGGAAAATAAAAGCTTCTTACCCGGGGGTTCGGATCTGTGTTTAAGAAGGTAATCAACTACAGGGCAAAAATACAATAAACAAGGTACATAAGGCCTTGTATGGATAAGAAAGTAACGAATAATATAACAAATATTGTAGAAGTATGGCTTTTATCCCTACCTGCCACCTTCTGTCTTCGCCGGAAGCTGCCGAGGAAGGGAATTACGGCCCCATTGTAAAAAGTCAGAAGAAATTACTCGAGTGTCAGGTCTACGAGTTCGTACTCCAGATTCTCGGTTTCCAACCTGTTAAGGAGAGAAGCAACCTGCTCATCCACTGAAACCACAAGGGATGATAAACCGTGGTATGCAGCCTCGATAACTGACTCATTGGTTCCGAACATAACATTCGGGCTTACGCCTATCTTGCGCAGAGCGATAAGCGCTTCTACACCGATAGCTGCTATATAGGGTTTAGAGCTTGCCAATGGTTTCAGGCGCTCGATATCCACCTTTCTTGACCCTCCGCGCTCAATCCTTGGAACCTTGCAGATTGTAATTGTCGCATTTTCCAGGTCGATCAGGCCTTTGAGGCTGGTTACTCCTACATCATCCCCTGCGGCTGCATCGGATATGACAGTGCCTGATGCACCTGTCTTTTCCGTGCTGCTTACGTACAGGAGTCCTTTTTCCATTTTCAGGTAAACCTGCTGGCCTTCTTTTACATCCTCTTTTGTGATGGCTGTCCAGGTTGAAACATGACTGATTATATCCTCCATAACAAAGCGAGCGTAACGCTTCATATCTACGGCATTTTCAAGAACCCATTCCACGCCTTCTTTTGTGATCCTGTACCTGACGCGGCCCTCAGTAACAATCAGCCCATCATTTACAAGCTCCTTGATATATTCCGAAACTGCCTGGGGGGTTATTCCGATTTTAGCGGCAATTTCCTTTTGTCTGACATTGGGCTGGTGGGCTGCAACTTCAATAAGGACCTGAAACTTGGTTACTCCACTTTTAGTCTGGAGGATTTTAATCATCAATCGTAATTCTCCTCGACATCTTCAATTAATTTTAACCTTTGTCCCATTACCGAAAGCCTTTCAGACCGTCTGGCAACAGCACAGATATAGAACGGGTTTTTATTAAGGGCACGCGTGAGATTGCTCATAGAGGTATTACCTTCTTCTACCAGCCTTTCCAGTTCTTCCATGGCATCTTTGACCTCCTCGTATGGCTTGAAGGTCAGCATAATGATATCGCTAAGATCTTCAAAAGAACACTGAAAGTTAACCTGAACCTTGGAATAGGAGCTGTGGTATTCTTTGGAGGGTTTTTGTCCTGCCTCGGGAACTCTCCACTGGCTCTCAAGGAGCCCTGCTTTTTTCAGGATATGAAGGCTTTTTGATGAGTCTGTACCCATGAATTCGTCTATCTCTGTTCTGGTCATCCATTTGTTTGAAAGTGCATCGAATATCTTTTTGTGAGTTCTTGACCCAAAAGTCCTGAGTAATGGTACTAAATAGGAAGGATCGTTAATTATTCGAGTTCTTTTACCCATTTACTCTTCTCCTTCTCGTCTTATGTTATAAGCTTTCAAATATAATAAAGATTTGTAATGTGATTACTCGTTATAACCGATATCAAGCCCTTCAGGCCCTTCCCAGTTAAAAACGGGGGCAATGCGCTTCTGTCCACGGCATTTTTCATGCAGGGCATGAGCAACGATCGGAAGAGCAATAGTAGCATCCACGAAAACCTGGACTTTTTTTGCTTGGGCTGCGATCTTTCCCCAGGAAACAGCTTCGTCAAAAGTACAACCTGAAAGTCCTCCCCAGTGTGGAGAGTCGGAAGTATACTGGATTGCATAATCATGCCCTCCAACATCCATTCCCAGGATAGAAGCTATTACTTCGGTCTGCTGGATAAAATTCTTTGGAACTCCGCCTCCAACATAGACAACTCCGGTTTTTTCGGATTTTTCCACAATCTGCGTGATCTCATCAACATCTTTTATCTGGTCGATATCAAGTTTAAATCCTCTTCTTCTTGCAATGGTAAGCCCGATACCTATTGAACTGTCAGAAAGTGCAGGAACAAAGACCGGAATATTCTGCCTGTATGCACTCACTACTATAGAATCCTCTGACGCTCCACGCCTTACAAGTTCCTTTCCTAGCAGGTGAATGAACTCCCTTGATGAACAGGAAATTTCTCCGATTTCCTCTGCAAAATCGGCAATGAGGTTATCTGCGCTCCTGAATTCTTCTTCTACTGCAAAGACATCGTATATTCTGTCCACGCCGTGCTCGAAGAGTTTTTCGTCGTCAGCAAGATGGGAGCCCACATAATGCTTCTTGCCGAGGGCCTCGTGGGAATCATGGAACAGATTCGCCCCTGTGCTTACAAGGCAGTCTATCATCCTCTGCCGGATCATATAAGAAATAACCCTGCGCATGCCAGCAGGAACCATAGCTCCGGATAAGCCCATAAGCACTGTCATATTGTTTTCTTTTAGCATGTTATGCCAGGCCTGAACGGACTCGGCCAGTTTCCGTCCCTGGAAACCTGTTTTGAGCATTCCGTCCATCAATTCGCTTATAGACCTGTCCTTTACATCTATTGGTACGGTTGGGTTATCTGTGAATACATTAAGATGCATACCATTCTCCAAATAAACAGATAATGATAGTTTTGCCTGTAACTCCTGATGCTGCGGCATTCGGCAACAGGCGATAAGAAACGCAAATAGCGCTCTAAATGATTATATAATTTTTATTAAATATCAATATATGTGGACCCTTTCACTGGAGGATTTGACAAAGATAAATTATTCCAGAGAGAAAATAATTCGCCGGGTTCAGGGGGGTTGAACCAGAAAGTAAAGAATATGAAATTGACAGATAAAGATCAGTTTTAATATCCTCAAAGTAATGTCCGTAGATAATCTCGGAAATAAATGTGAGATTACCTGTTAAAGATTCAGATTACAAAAACTGCTGCAGATACCACGGTCATCCAGTTTCCTTGCTCGTCTACGAAAGAGGACCTCGGAACGCTGAAGGTCCTGAGAGGCGCTTCATTTGCCCAGGTGGTATACATGTTTCTGGCAAGTTTCGCTGCATGTTCCCCTACGTCTTGTTCAGTTTCTCCAAAAACGTGAAACTCAGAGATGTAGCCGTGTTTATCTGAAATTTGAGGGAGTGCGCATCCCACCGATGTGCTTAGCGTCCTTCGTGGTTCATTGGAAGAAATTCTCGACATCACGCAAAATACAATCTCCCCAGGATTCAATTCTTTTAAACCTTCCTCTCTGGATACTATCTCACAATTGGGAGGCAGGATAGAACTTACAGTGACAAGATTAAATTTCTCAATGCCTGCATCTCGGAGTGCAACTTCAAATGATTCAAGATGTTCGGGGTGTGTACCAACTCCACTTGTAAAAAATACTTTCCTGGGAATTAATTTCGTAATCATCTTTACATCCTTGTGAAATAATAAATTGAAGCTTAATCCAGATGGCAATTATCATTTTTAAGTGTTGCCCTTCAATTTTGCTGGAAAGAAGCTCAATTCCTATTTATTTAGGAAATAATGAATATAAGAAAGTTTGAAAAATTCCTTTAATTTAAAGTTATCAGTTGCGTTCTAATTTTTATGACCCCAACTCTTTCACAAGTTCTCTCATAAGCTTTATATTATGCAGGACAATTACATCGTGTATTACTTCCTGCAATTTTCTTGCTTACCTCTCTCAGGACAGAGAATAATCATGTCTTTTTCAAAATTTGCTGAAAAAGAAGGGCCTGTTTGTCCAATTGTCCTGGCAGAAATGACGTTCTTTCTGGCCTGAGGCCTGAAGAATCAACCAACAGCAACAAAACGTGATGTCGGTATAGATGGAAGAGAAGCTCAACTTAAAACTTCTGGAACTACTTGAGGGCAGGCAGCTCTCGATCAGCGGGCTTTCCCGGGAACTGAAAGCCGGAGGCATAGAAGAGCACAGGCTGATCCTTACCGGCTATCTCAGGGCACTCAGGGACCTAAAAATACTGGACGAAATCGAAGTCCCTCCCTCCAAAATTTATGCTTTACCTGAAAAAATAAAAGAGCCATTATCCGAAAAAGGCAAGGAACTCAGGTCTCCGGAACTTTCGTACTCGGAAGACATTTATTCTATATTCAGAACGCAGCTCCTTAAAATCGACCTTGACATGCGGATTCCTGTCGGGGTATATGTAGTCTCAAGGCTGTTTGAAAGGCCCTGCTTTCGCCGAGAGTTAAAGCTTATAGGAATAACTCAAAAACATCTTGACCAGTACCTGGAAAAACCCGGCATAGTCTGTGAGGCACCGGATGCATACCTGAAGAAAGCGAGAGCCGATATCACAAAGGTTGAGATCCCTCCAGATGACCCTGCATACGAAATACGGGAAAATAGGGAAGAGATAGCCAGGCTTGCGAACGAAGTGCTTGCAGGGCTGATTAAACACAGGGTTGACCTTGAGGGCCTGGTAGCAAAAAGCAAGCAAACTACCCTGCTCCCCTGAAAAAGGTTTCATTTTTAAATCTGAAACTTTACGTAAACAGGAATCAAACCGTTTGATTATAGTTCGCTGGTGGTTCGAAAATGAAAGTTGCCTGTGTCCAGATGGATGTGTTGCACTGCAATAAACAGGAAAACCTTGAAAACGCCCTCTCTATGGCTCTTGAAGCCTTGATAAAAGGAGCCGAAATTATTGTTTTTCCCGAGGTTTTTTCCACAGGCTTTTGCTATGAAAACTTCGACCATGTGGCAGAAAACCTTCCTTCCCCGATCCTTGAGAACCTGGGGTGTTTTTCCGAAGCCAATGACTGTGTTCTCATAGGCTCCATAATCGAAAAAACTGTTTTGGAAAAAGAAGTTTCTGACGCCGGGGTTTCAACTCACTATAATAATTCCACTCATTATCATAATCTCGGCTTCTGTTTCGAGTCAGGAACTCTTGCAGGCACTTATCGAAAAACTCACCCATTTAAGAACGAGAATCAGTACTTTTCCAGGGGTAACTCAATTGAACCCATTTCCCTTAAAAAGCAAAATCTGAAAATTGGCCTTGAGATCTGTTACGAACTCCGCTTCCCCGAGGTCGCACGAAAACTTGCCCTTTCCGGTTCCGATCTCCTTGTAACGACAGCAGCTTTTCCCAATCCCAGATCCGAACACTGGAAAACCCTTACAAAGGCAAGAGCAATCGAAAACCAGATCCCGCATATTGCCTGTAACCGCACAGGCTCTGCTCCTGACTGCACTTACTTCGGAAACTCAATGATTATCGATGCATGGGGGAAGGTAAAGACTGATGCAGGCGACAAGGAATGTGTTATTGTCTGCGACCTTGACCTGTCCGAAAAAGACGAAGTCCGAAAGGCTATTCCTGTTTTTGAGGATAGGAGAACCGAGCTTTATTCCGACAGGTAACATATTGTTTTAGGCAAGGTCGAGAACTTGCTGTAAATTTAAAGTCTATTTTTTGTGCACTGAGTATAATTCCGTTCTCTCAATTGAATTCTACCCGGCTAACTTCTCGAGATCCATTTATTCGTATCTCAGTGCATCCACTGGCTTTAATTTCGAAGCCCTGTACGCAGGGACAACTCCAGAGATAACTCCTATCATGACTGCAAGAGCAAGTCCTTCAAGCATTAGAGAAATTCTTACTCCACTGCCCCCTCCAGTCATATCGCTTCCCATCATCGCCTGAAGACCAGATGAAACAAAGGATCCCAGAATAACTCCAAGAATACCACCAACAAGACCTACCATTGCGGAGTTAAAAAGGAAAATCATAAGGATATCCCTATTTTTTGCTCCAATGGCTTTCATAGTCCCTATTTCCTTTGTCTTTTCAAGAACAGAGGTAAACATGGTATTAGCAATCCCGACGGCTCCTACAAGCAGGGACACGGCTGCGATGGCTCCGAGGAAAAGAGTCATTGAACTCATCATTTCGGTGATAGACTCAGCCATAGATTTTGAGGCTGTTAAGGAAAAGTCCCTGTCATCTCCCTGGATAATGTGCCTTGAGACCATAAGCCTTTTTTCGATGTCTTCCGTCAGTCCATCCACCTGATCTTCACTCTTGGCTTTTACCGTAATACTATCATAAACATCTTCTTGTGCGTCCTCAATAAGGTCTACTGCTCCATCGATTGGCATGTAGATATTTGAGTCATCCCCCATGCCTTCTTCTGTAAGGATTCCGACAACTCGCACTGATTTGTTGTTTACTGTTATTACCTGGTTGACTCCAATGTCATGGTCATAAGTTTCACTGGCTATGCCGCTTCCTATGACTGCAACATACTTATCAGCTGGTTCAAGTAATCTTCCGGATTGTGTTTCCAGCGTAGTCATGTACTTCCAGACCTGGGGATCCACACCTGTAATTGAGAGAGTTGCAGTTTCTCCTGTATATTTTACCTCCTCCCTGCCGGAAATTTCTCCGGCTATATACTGTACACTATCCAGGCCTTGAAGTGCGTCAATGTCATCATCCGTCAATTCAGAATCTGTTGATGAACCTCCCATTCCGGGTGGTCCAGGCATGTTAGATGATGCCTGGGTATACCCCGGACTTATTGTTATTATCGTCAGGTCCAAATCGGCTAACTCGCTCTGTATGCTCGCTTGCATGGCATCCCCTAAAGATATAATGCCAATTACAGATCCGACTCCTATAACTATCCCGATAATGGTCAGCCAGCTTCGGAGTTTACTATGCAGAAGCATGTTCAGACCCATTTTCAGGTAGGTTGAGTTTCTCATCTTGCATCCTTCCGTTCTATATTGATGCTGCTCTTCTCAGGCCTGGGGGTCTTCAGGCTTTTTATTACCGGATTTTTCTATTCTCCTTGCCTGGATTTTTTCCTGTATTTTCTTCCGGTAAACGAATACCCCTCCTGCAAGCACTATTAACACAATGTAGAGTAAGTATGAACCGATACCACTGCTGCTGCTTTGGCCTCCTGATCCCTGTGCAGTCATATTTCCGGAGGTCATTTCGAGTTTTACTTCCTTATCAACTGTTATTCTTTCTCCTTTTGCATCCGTATATTCAATCTGGACTTTCAGTGGATTTGTATCCATTGAAGCGGAAGTTGCATTTTCTCCTTTATCACTGGATTTTGTATTATCCGGTGATGCTTCGGGACTACCTCCTGCAGCCTGTGAGCTCGCAACGTTGAAAGAAGCAATTGTATAGTCTCCTTTCTCAAGATTTCCCACAATCGTTGAAGAACTTCCCGACACCTTGTAATCATCCTGGTCCGGGACCGATACTTTCACCGAATATGCCATATTGTTGCCTACGTTTGCAACTGATAGGGAAATCTCGCCTGCATCGCTTTCGGAAAAGGAAACATCAAAATCAGTCTCTCCACCTACGAAAAGCCCTGCCGTGGTATTGATACTTTGTTCGTTGGATTCATAGTCTTCATAACTAAGATCCATATCCAGCGTGTATAGACCAGGATCTGCGTTTACATCTGCCATGATGGAGTAAGATACGGTTACAGAGTCCCCAGCTTCCAGATATTTGATGTACTTTGTGTTGTCAGAGTATACCGGCAGAATTACCCCTTTCGGATCTTTCCAGGAGACTACCAGATTTTTGATAGGGGAAGTTCCGGTATTCGTTATGATAAGGTCCAAAGGCTCTTCTTTTGCAATATCAATATTCGCTTTGCTTATGGTTACGACCTGAGCGTATTCTTTACCCTTTACTTCTAGCTGGATCGTTTTTGTAGTAGTAATTGTATTTGATGAGGCTCCGCTTTCTTTTGCAGTGGTAGTGATATCTATATCATATGTTCCTGCAGACGCATTTGAATCCGTCATGAATCTGAATTTAAGAACCGCTGCATCGTCATCATCCTGCCGTGCATTCAGGTAGGAGATCTCTTTTACAAGATTTTCTCCTGAAACCTTACTGAAAGGGTATTCCGGATTGACTGTAACAGTTATGTCTTTGAGGTCAGCGTTTCCTACATTCTGCACGCTGACAGTGAGTTCAACAGTTTCTCCAGGACGAGCATAATCAGGATTCTGATTAGTTAGATTTACATCCAAGGATGCGGAATTTATGTTTCCGTTTGAGCCAAGCGCTGTCCCGGCTCCCAGGCATATGAATGCTGAAAACAGCAGTAAAAGTGTTAGCAAAGAGAACTTTTTCATTTTAATCCCTAAGGTTCATTTTTTGTTCGTTTTTCGATTTTTTCGATCTCCCCATCTCTGATGTACACAACTCTTGTTGCATACTTTACAATGTCAAGATCATGGGTCACAATAATGATTGTCTTTCCTTCTCTTTCGTGCAGCCCGTCCAGAAACCCCAGGATATAGTCCCCAGTCTTGGTATCCAGGTTTCCTGTAGGTTCGTCTGCCAGGATTATAGGCGGGTTAACGGCAAGAGAACGAGCAATTGCAACTCTCTGCCTCTGCCCACCTGAAAGCTGAGAAGGAAGGTTCTTTTTCTTGTCCGTAAGTCCGACAATATCAAGCAGGTATGCTGCTTTTTGTCGGGCTATTTGCCTGCCCTCTTCCTGGAATTCCAGGGGTAAGAGCACATTTTCTTCCGTACTTAGAGTGGGAATAAGGTTGAAACTCTGGAAAATAAATCCTATCATCTGTCCTCTGATGAGTGCAAGCTCTGATTCATCAAGTTCAGATATGTCTTTTGAATTCAGGCAAACCTTACCTTTAGATGGTATATCCAGGCAGCCGAGCAGGTTCATAAGTGTACTTTTCCCACTTCCGCTGGGCCCGAGAACAACCAGAAACTCCCCCTCGTAGATTTCCAGGTTTATTCCCTTAAGGGCTGCAAATTCAACTTCTCCCATCTGGTAAATTTTCCAGACATCGGTAAGTTTGATAAGAGGATCTTCTCCATTTTTAGAAATCCTTATGGCGTTAGAACTTTTAGCAGAATCATTTCCGGAATTATTGTATGGATTGATTTTTAGATCCTCCCTTGAATCATTCCCCTCTGAATCATTCTCAGATTCATCGTTGAAACTCGCAGCTTTTCCGAGCGAATTCATAATTTTTGAGGGATCCAACTTCGTTTTAAAAGACTCGATTATTTCAGTAAGTGTCATATACAGCCTCTAAAAAGTTAGTCGTCGATGAGCTGAATATTTTTAAGGAATTTGAGTTCATTCTTCTCTCTGTTGGCAGTGTACCGAAAGTTCTGTAAAATATGATTGACTCTGTATCCTTTTCTTTTCACCACAAAAAAACAGGATGCAGCGTCAATGGTTAATTTATTCTCACTCATAAAAGATTATCTTGTCGATCAGGAAGATGGAATTCGCCAGTTAATTACTTGGTTTTTAAACCTTGCAATGGAGGAGGAAGCCCTCCTCCAAGCTGGTGCACAACGTTATGAGCGGACTAATTCACGTAAAGCCAGTAGAAATGGCTACAAACCCCGAACTCTCCTGACCAAGCATGGAAAACTTGAATTGTTAAAGCCTCAATTCCGTGAGTTTCCGTTTGAAACCCAGGTTTTTGAGAAGTATTCGAGAGTTGAAAAGGCTATCTTAACCGCTATAGCGGAATCTTACCTTCAGGGTGTTTCCACACGAAGGGTGGAAAAGATCATGACTGCTTTAGGAGTAGGAGGAATCTCAGCCTCTTGTGTTTCCAGAATTACCAAAGAACTGGATGAGAAGGTTGAAGAGTTCCTCTCAAAGAGAATAGAACACGAAATACCTTACCTGCTTATTGATGCGACTTATTTCAAGGTAAGAGATGGGCTTCACTATGAAAACAAAGCTCTCTTTGTAGTTGCTGGGATCAGGGATGACGGTTACCGAGAGATTCTTGGAACAAGATTGGCAGACAGTGAAGCTTCTATGTTCTGGGAAGATCTCTTTGATGATCTGAAAGAAAGAGGGTTAAGAGGTGTCAAGTTAATCGTTTCTGATGGTCATAAAGGAATACAGAAGGCAGTTAGGGAATCCTTTATTGGATCAAGCTGGCAGATGTGTCATGTACATCTGACAAGACAAGTTCTCAAGAAGGTGCCAAAAAAGAGGCAGAAAGAAGTGGCTGAGAAGATAAAAGAAGAGTTAGGAGACCGTCAGAAGTTAAATGACCTGATTAGGGAACTGGATAGTATGGGGTATAAAAGTGCAGCTGATACTCTTGAAAGTTTTCAGTATGATATTATGAACTATACGCAGTTTCCAGAAAAACACTGGAAAAAAATAAGAACAACAAATATGATGGAGAGGACTAACAAGGAGCTTAAAAGAAGAAGTAAGGTAGTAGTGCATTTCCCAACAAGGACTCAGTATTGAGACTCGTAGTCTCAATACTGGATCACAGGAAACAAGTATATAGTAATGGAACAGTAATCAAAAATAAAGAGTAAGGGGTATAGAGTAAATTTTACAGAAAAATAGGCACACTGCCTCTCTGTTCATAGTTTCCATCGTTTCCTTTAACCGTTTTTTAATGTGGGTTATGAAAATTCAGATATGAGACATATTATCTGCGATTTCTGATCCTGCACCTATTTTTGAAGCCTCTTTACGTTCTTTGAAAATCCTATATACCCTGAAAAGCAAAAACCCGGAAAGCATAAATGCCAGAAAGTCCGATACCGGAAAAGCTACCCAAACCCCAGGAAGATCATATAAACGGGGAAGGATGATGATAGCGGGGATCAGGAAAAGGAGCTGTCGACTAATGGAAAGAAGGAAAGCGGGTTTGGCTTTTCCTAAGGCCTGGAACAAGGTTGATGTGACTACATTCAAACCTATCAAAGGCGTTCCAAGAACAATAATCATTATAGCATTTTTCCCAAGCTCCAGATATTGCGGGTCTGTACTGAATAATCCTAGAATTTGTTCTGTGAAAAGGTAAATTATAAGCATGCCAAGAAGCCCAAAAGTAGTTGCCGCTACCAGAGACAATTTTACAGCTTCGGCTATCCTTCCATACCTTTTTGCTCCGTAGTTAAACCCGACAATCGGTTGCAGGCCAAAACCCATACCCAGGAGTGGCAGGAATATGAAGGAATTAATCTTCATTACTACACCAAAAACGGCAATTGCGACATCTCCCCCATAAATTGCAAGTGCATTGTACACGAAAATCATCATGACACTGCTCGAGCATTCCATCACAAAAGATCCAGTGCCAATGGCTCCAATTTCCTTAATTATTTCCGGATCTGGTTTCAAGGTTTCTGACCTGAAAGGAACAGCCCCTTTTCCTTTAAGATAATATAGCAGGAGCCAGACCGAAGCTACGGCTTGTGACAGTACGGTTGCAATTGCAGCTCCCCGCACACCCATTCCGAAACCAAACATAAAAAGCGGGTCAAGGAGAATATTGAGGCCGCCTCCTACAAGCATAGCATTCATTGCAAGGCGTGCGTTTCCTTCAGCCCTGACAATATTCTGAACAGCTACTCCAAAGACAAAGAAAATTCCTCCTGCAATTATAACTTCAAGATATTCTCTGGCATAGGGCAGGATTCCAGCAGTTGCTCCGAAAACTTTCAAAATCGGGTCAAGATAAAGAAGACAGGGAACGGATATAAGTACACTTAAAATTAAACTCAGGGAAAAAACATTCCCAAGAACTCTCTCGGCTTTTTCATTCTCTCGTGCTCCAAGGGCACGCGAGATAATGGAAGAACCCCCTGTTCCGAGAACGATTCCAAAAGCCATAATTATCATCTGGATTGGAAAAGATATTGAAAGTCCGCCTATGGCCTGGACACTATCTGCTCCATAGACCAGTCCCACAAAAAAGGTGTCCACAACATTATAGAAAGCCTGCACCAGCATTCCGATGATCACAGGAGTTGAAAGCTTAAACAGGAGCTTCCTTATATTCTCCGTACCCAGAAATTCACTTTTTTCATCCAAATTTTTCGTCTCCGTCATTTTTTATTTCATGTCATCCGACCGTAAGATGGAGGCTCGAACCCAGGATCAAAAAGTTTAATCGAAGCTTTATGGATGAGTAGCCTGAAAATTGTTTTTTCTTCAGGTGTGAAATCCGAAAGGAGAGTATCGACAAAGGAATTCAACTTTTCAAGAATCACACCTCTCATTTCCTTCCCTTTTTCGGTCAAGTAAACCCTGTAAGCTCGATGATCATTTTCGTCCCTTTGCCTGTACAAATAACCTTCTTTTTCCAGGCTCTGGATCGCTCTGGTACTTGTTGCTTTGCTCACTGCCAGGATTTTTGCAAGGGACTCCTGGGAGACACCATCTCTGTGGTATAAAACAAATAAAAACTCAAATTGTCCGCTTCCGACCCGGTAAGCTTCAAGTTCCTTTGCCATATAGGCCAGGTGGCTTCGGTAAATGTGGGCTATCGGGCCGCATATTTCTCTTGGGTCTTCCATAATTATATCCTTCACTTATTATGAATCGGAGTGATTTGTGTAAATTAAATATATATGTGTGATAGTTACATATGAAACTGATTTAAGACATAATAGATTTATGATGTATATAATAGTTACGCATGAAACTAATAATCATGAATGACAATTAACAAATTGCCATATAAAAACATAAACAATTGAAGGGAAAAGTATAAAAAATGCATATAGTTCCGGTTATCGATTCTACTTTTCGCAGAAATCCACAAAAATACCATTTATTACCCAAGACATCAGTAGCTAAGGAATAATAAACATATAACTTCAAATTTTAAGTTCGGGAATTGCTCTAGAGTTTCATTTCCCTAAATAATCATTCATGGTAACAAAAATCCTTGACATTATATTTGAATCATTCCTAAAAGTAGTCTCACCTTCGGATGACATTGGGAAGATCAGTAAAATTTTATATTTGTGTACAACTGCAAAATATAGGATTGATCTAATTCTTCATAGAATCATGACGTAGAGTTCAGTTACTCGTGAAACTAAATTAGAACTGTCAATTCGCAAATATTCATAGGACTCTTATGTAGTTGAACTAAGAAACCAGAAACTTGAGGTCCTGGATTGTAAAAGCACAGTGCCTTTTCAAACTCAGGTATATCCGTTTTTTAAGTTTTATTGATTTAATCTGAAAAACCAGACAATTTCCATCAAAAATCGCCCACATTTTGAAAAATGTAAAGAGATTCTTGTGGTTACGATTTCCAATAACTCACCCCCAAGACTGAAATATCTGTAAAGTTCAAAAAAAGATTAAAGATCAAAAAACACAAGATAGAACTTAGAATTGTAGGAAGGAAACAGAAGTATGAGGCCCATTTATAGGGAATAAGTAATTCCAATTAATAAATTTCCAATATCAATAGCCTCTAATATGGAAAACTTTGGTTTGTTATTTACATTCCCTAATAGGGAATACATCATTTTGAAACAAATGAATTGCAATATGTCTCTTGATATTGAATATGAGGCCCATATTCAATAATTACATCCTAACTCATCGGAATTAAGGTTATAAATTATAATATGTATGCATCTGTCAAATTCAGGTTTTAAATGATCCCATATTTTCGGCTTTGCACCTAAAGTACGTTTTGCACCTAAAGTCGGATAAAAATGGTACTAGGTGCAAAGCCCATATTTTCCATTACTATTTAATTGTATTTTGGGCAGTACATAAGGGGTCGTTACGAAATAACTTAGGTAACACATAATTATTTTGGAACAAAATCGATGGAGCTGCTTATGAAACTAATTAAGTACAGTATCAAAATGTGCCTAAGTTATTTCGCTGTGGGTCCTTAGTGATAATTTTAAGACTCAAATGTATCTACAAAATGAATATTTATTGCCTACAATGAATAATAACAGGAAGAAAACCTTTGTTTCTTCAAAGGTATATGAAACCCAGAGAAGTTGCTTGTGAAGATACAGATAAGATGCTTGAACTTTCAGACTGAAAAATTCAGTATTTAAATCATGAGCTGATCCCAAAACTCAATATCACTAACTTCAGAATTCAAAAATCATTAGTCGATCTTCTGATTAGGAAAATGATTCTGGAACTCTTGTTGCTGTGAAAAAATTGGTTTTGGGTGAGCTCCATAATTGCGCTGGCTCACCCAGCAGCAAGCTACAGCGTGTTCGACTGAAATAAAAGCTTGATAAACTAAAATAGTTATTAAGTTTAGATAAATATATATTCTTTTATATACATATTAAAAAGAAGGAGTAAGTAATATATATCTCAAATACCGATCGACCTTAAAAGTATATCTGCAGAAGACCTTGATAAAGAAATTCTCAGAGCCGGGATCATAGCCGAGCTTGATGCCATAAACCTATATGAACAAATGGCAAACCTTACTAAGAATCCAGATATAAAAACCATCCTTCTGGACATTGCAAAGGAAGAAAAAACGCATATAGGCGAGTTTCAAGCCCTCTTACTTATGTTCGACCCCCAGCAAAAGCAGGAACTTGAAGAAGGAGCCGAAGAGATAGGAGAGGAATTATCTAAATAATTCTTATTCTATTTCTTTATTCTACTTGGATAGCAGTCCAGAGCACAAACAGGCAGAGTGTGCCAATTTTTCTATAAAATTTACTCTATACCCCTTTTGTGGTGAAAGGAAAAGGATACAGAGTCAATCATATTTTACAGAACTTTCAGTACACTGGTCGTGCACCATTAGCTGGTTGATATTTAGTCTTTGAGTACTTTTGCTTAACCGCATCTGTTCTCTTAACTTACACATGGGAAGAAAATTTTAATGTAACAACGCAGAAAATGATATGCAGAGCTTAAGTAGGAAGATTTCTTAGAGAAATATCAACTTATTATTGATTGACGACCGGTACACTGCCGATTAATTAAATATAAACTTTAATAGTTAATATGAAAAATATTGCTTTGTACTATGTAACAGTTAAACATCCATAGTAGGAGATAATTAATCATGGAGGGAGATTTCTATAAGGAAAATTTAGAGAAGATTGAAAAAAGATTTTTCTCTATAGCCGAGATGACGGGGCAATTAATATTTGACGGTGATGCAAAAACAGGAAAGATTGAATGGTCCGGACCTATTAAAGAGTTTACCGGTTACACTCAAGAAGAATTCAGCAAAATGGATTTGGCTGCCTGTAAAGACTTGATACATCCAGAAGACAGAGACAGAGTATGGTGTGCTTTGGAGAAGTCTTTAAGGACCGGGGAGAAATTTGGGCAAAAATTCAGGTTCAGGAAAACAGATGGGAGCTATATTCATGTGGAAGATAGCTCAGTTTTTCTTAAAGATGAAAATAACTGTGTATACCGGGCAATCGGCTTGTTAAAAAATATTACAGAAAATAAGTATGCTCAGGAAAAACTCAAGGTGAGCGAAGAACATATTATAAAATATCTGCAGAACTTCAGAGGCATTGGATTTGAGTTAAACAATGATTTCAACCTCGTGCTGTTGCACGGCGCTGTAGAGGAGATCACAGGTTATAAAAGTGAAGAGCTTCTATCAGGAAAAATCAGATTGGTTCAGCTAGTGAATCCTGAGGATAAAAGTAACTTTCTTCAAAATAGAAAAAAGCTGAGCACTGCATCTAATTCTTTAGTTGAACAAGAATATAGACTTTTGAATAGGAATGGGAATATAGTTTGGGTCTTTGAGTCTATTCAGGTTGTACACGATATAGATGAGACAAATCGGTTTTACCAGGGTTTTATCCAAGATGTCACTGAGCGAAAAATCTCAATGGAAGCTCTTGACAAAGCCAATAAACTTCGCAAAAAAGAAATCCACCACCGGATTAAAAACAACCTGCAGGTAATCTCCAGCCTCCTAGAATTAGAGTGCGAGAACTTGCTGTCCGGTAATCTTGAACGTGAAAAAGTTATTGAAGCATTTCGAGAAAGCAATAATCGAATCACATCCATGTCTATAATTCATGAAGAGCTGTATAACTCCAAAGATATGGAGACAATCAACTTTGCTTCATACCTGAAAGAACTAACAGATGATCTTTTCAAATCATATAAAGTAGGAAGTTCTGATATCCAATTGTTCTTAGATGTGGAAGATATATTTTTTGAAATGGACAATGCAATCCCTTTGGGTATCATTGTCAATGAGCTCATTTCTAATTCCCTGAAATATGCATTTCCAAAAGGACGGAACGGGAAAATTCACATCAAACTTCACAGAGACGTTAATGATAAAAAGAAAATTTTAACCTGTCTCTGCAGACATTATACATTAGTTGTTGAAGACGATGGTATTGGTTTTCCGGATTCAATTGACTTTAGAAACACTAGTTCACTAGGCTTACAGTTAGTAAATACTCTTGTTGATCAAATCAATGGTGATATAGAACTTAAAAAAAAGTCCGGAACGAAATATAGGATACAGTTTACAGATTCTCGGATCTAAATGCCTTCAATGAAATAACCTATGAAAATTATTATTCTTCGGAACTTTGACTGGAGATCTTGATTTTCACTATCAAGATCATCAATAGAAAATATGAAGAAGTTGTTTTTTGACAAGTTCGAAGTAGAAGTGAAGTTAGCGAATGTAAACTTAGGTAACAAGAATCAGATATCAACTTGAATTTAAAGCTCACTTAATCTTATGCTGTACATATGAGTGATATTTAAAGTTTAATCAGTTTATCAAAGATGGTGGTAATTGTGATAATATCCAGATATGACACGTTGTGGGAAAATTACTATTCGAGCTACAAGAATGTTGCAAGCCCTCACAGAAAGCCAGGTCTTTTTAAATGGCTGTATGATAGTTACATATTTCTACATCTTTCTTGCGTTGACTCCTCTAGTGTCTACAAACTTGCCGACTTCAAAACGTGTCTAGCTCTAGTGGATACAGCCGTTGATGACTCGTGTGATAATGCAGCTTTTATAATTGAGAATGGCGGAAACAAATTCAGTTATGAGATGTTGAGTATTCTTTATAATGCCGATAAAATTGCATCTGGAACTTACACACCATCACAACCTAACTTAGATAATCTTTATATAAAAACTACATTTGATATTTTTTCTGACTTCCTTAAAAATCATCTAACATCCCTTCCAAGATACTATGATTTCAAAAGTGAGTTTTTCCTAGCAATAAGAAGCGTAGCCGGGTCAATGGAGTTCTCATATCTTTTAAACAGGAATAAGGTTGTATACCCTTATTCTCTTGTTGTCCAGAATAAGGGTCCTTCCACAATGGTTGCAGTTCTATCCATACTTGATCTAATGTCCTCCGAAAGTTTTGATGCTTCGGAACTTGGAAAAGCAATAGCCCTTTTTAATATGGCGGATGTTGTAGCAATGCTAAATAATGCAGTCAATACATGGAAAAAGGAAATAGTTGAAAGAGACTACAGTAGTCCGATAATTTCATTAGCTCTTGAGAAAAGGCTTATCAAATTTAGTGATTTCGAGAATCTTAGTACAGAAAAAATAGAAGAAAAGCTATTACCATTATCTTTAATGATAAATGATGATCTTAATAGGAAGATACTATTAATGGAAGAGTTCGTAGAGACTTATGAAATAAAAAGCTTTGATACTTTAAAGTATATTAACAACTATAGAACCTACGCATTTGAAAGTCAAAAAAAGAATAAAGAGGTATGTCAGAAACAAATGACTTGATTGTCTGAATAAACCCCGATGAAACATTTAACACATTATTATTCAGGTTCATTTTATACCATTATAGGAATAAACCAATCTATAGGATATTCACAGGGCATGGCTGCGGGAACTGTGAGTCACTGAAAAGGTATGTTGATAAAACACTACTTAAAATTCCAGAAATAGAGAATGGTGTATTCTTTGAGGTCGTAATGTGTGATGACCACCCAAAAGAAATGGGCGAAGATGACGTCTCAATGATGCCGCTTTCCGTATTGTATAATATTGATGGAAAGCCTGTTTGGCATGCTTCCGGCTGGCATGATAACGAAGAAGTATTGGAGCAGACCAAAGGGTTACTGAAGTAAATATAATACTCTTCTGAGGCAAGGACATGACAGTCTAACAAGCATGAGACACTATCAAGGTTTGGCATTCTCTGAGGATGAGCTAAGGGTCCGCTACGAAATAACCTAGGCAACACATAATTATTTTGGGATTAAATCGATGAGCTAGTTTGCGAAACATTTGTGTACTGTATAAATAAGTGCCTAAATGATTTCGCGGAGGGTCCTTAGTTCTATCCCACAAAACTCCGCTGGTATTTGAATAACCAGTCACCAGACTATCAAATTGTCTTATCCAGCATCCCTGCAATAAGCTGCAAATCAACTCCTGCTCCACTGATTAATAAGCGTTCTTTTTTGTTGCCAAGCAACTTCTGCGTCCAGTCAACAAAGCCGCCATCTACAATTTCTATATCCTCAACATTAATCTTGAAATTAATGCCTTGATAATAACTGTTATCAGTTTCTTCCCTATTCACGATAAAATCAGTATGAGGATATATCTCACGAAGGTGGCAATGGATTCTATCAATAAATCCAATTTTATCAGTATATCCATTTCTTATGTTCAGAGTTACTTTAAGCCTATACCCTAATTTGTTTCCGAAGTAGTTTATATAAAACTGTATATGTCTGGTTATCGTATCCTTTTCAAAACAATAAGAACCTGTGTCTTTGCCAGAACTGGCAAGAGTAAACAAGCTAAAATGAGGAACAAATGAATTAATTTTAAACATTTGTCCGCGAGTAACTCTGCAGATTGCGGATAAATGAACAGGACTTTTTGTGTTATCAATGGTTTTGTTTTTTATTCCACTTGCAAGGTATATGGCGAGCATATTGGTGTTGTCTGCAATGAACTCCAGTCCTCTTGTCGCAGAGATAACATTGTTTTGATCAACCTTAGCTATAACAGAGCAGCTTCCTAAAGGGCTTGCAGGAGAAAGTAAAACAGATAAAAAACCTGAGGCTTCAGCCATTTCGAGCATTAAAATTTCGACTTTCTTGACTTTAATGGGATTAAGTCGAGACGGCTTTACAAATCGGTTAGATTCATACTTGCTTAAGATATCATTAGGAGTATTTTTGTTCGCTATTTCTTTTGAAAGAGCAAGCAAAAGTGTGGTGATTTCAGACTGTGACAGCCTGGTTGTAAGCTCATTTATTAAATTTTCGTTGCCTGTTTTTTCAAGTACATTTTTTATAATGTTCTGTTGTTTCATTACTACTCCCCTATTACTTCTTATTGTTCTTTTACAGGCGCTGCCTGACAACCAGGAAAGGCATTTTCTAATCTCTGGATTTTATACGATTTTCGGGGTGCTTGGAATTATTCATCCGGCTAGACGACAATTTTTTATCCCATTATTTCTCCTATTTTGTGCATGCAGTCTAAACCTAAACACTGTTTACTACTAAAAAGTAATAAGGAGTTTTTTATTGAATAATCACATGCACATAAACATGGGCATCTGGGATAGCAAAAGCCACTGTTATAGTTGAGCCAAAAAAGAAAAAAGTAAGAAATTTCGGGCTTTCTCACTTTGCCCGGATACAGATTCTTTTAGTCAAGAAGAAACTATTTTACTCTTTTACTCTTCTTGCGTTACCTTTTCAATATAAATTGCAGGCCTCAGAGGTTCTGCAAACCTGGACTTTTTCTCAGGGTCGTAGGCAGGAGAATCGGCACTCTGGATCTCAACAGGACAGCCTATTTCTTTTTCCAGGAAGGAAGCTGACTCTTTCAGGAGAACCTGCTCATCGAGACCAGGGCCGGCAAAGATTTCGTACCTGTCTGCGCCTCCGCTTTTGAACTCCGGGACGATCTTCTGCACGAACTTCGGGATATCCTTGCTGAAACGTTTCAGGTCAGGGTTTGCCATCACCATTTTAATAAGGGTACCTACCTCGAGAGGAGCTTCGAGCTGCATTTCGCAGGCACATTTAAGGACTGCGGATTTCCAGGCAGGGGCTGTGTAGAGGTGAACCTTCTGCGGGGTCATCTTTGTTACCCTCAGGATCTCCTCAATATCTTCCAGGGTTCCCTTGACCATTTCTTCGGCAAGTTCTGCGCCATCGTCTATCAGGTCTTCATTATAGAGTGGATACTGCGCAAGAGAGATCGTGTCTTCGTGCCCCATAGCTTCCCAGATTTCCTCACAGAGGTGCGGAGTAAAGGGAGTCATAAGCCTGACCCAGTTGTCAAGCACGTAGTAGAGCAGGGCCTCTCCACCTCTCCTCTGATACCATTTGACATCATTTATTAGCAGGAAAAAAGAATTCTGTATAGCTTCCCTGGTCTGGATAGCGTCAAGGGCAATATTCGTTTCCCTGATATAGTTCTGCATCCTTGAAAGCATCCAGCGATCGATCTGCTTTAGCTCCATGCTCAGGTTTGCACGTTTTCCACTCTCGATAACATCCTTTGCAAACGAGTAAAACCTGTCCACCTGCCGCCTGGCAGAATCAATTCCGGCTTTATGCCAGTCTGCATCCTGAGTCTGTTCGGCTGTAGAAAGAATGTACAGCCTTGTGATATCTGCGCCGTACTCACTGACTGCGCTTTCCAGGGTCAGGATCGGGCCTTTGGACTTGCTCATTTTCTGTCCCTCGAGGGAAACAAAGCCATTTACTGCAAGGGCTCTTGGCCAGTTTTCTTCCTCAAAAAGGGCTACATGGTGGAAGAGGAAGAAAAGCAGGTGGTTCGGGACAAGATCCTTTCCGGAAGAACGCAGGTCAACCGGATACCAGTACACGAAATGCCTGCGGATTTCCTCCACAAGTTTCGGATCAAGGCCAGTATCCGCAGAAACTGCTTTGGGATCACCTTTTCCAAGCAGGACATAATCGAAGAATGACAGGGTAAGCTGCTCAAGAGTAAGGTCACCCTTTTCGATGAACCTGGCAATAATGTAATAGCTCATGTAAATTGTCGAATCCCCGAGGGACTCAATCAGCCATTCCTTATCAAAGGGAAGGCGGGTTCCAAGGCCTTTTCTGCGGGCGCAGGCTTTATCCTTAAGCCAGTCGACCTTGTTCTCGAATTCGACCCTGTACTCTGCAGGGATAATCCGCATTTGGCTGAGGCATCTGTAAACCTTTGCTTTCCATTCAGGGTTCGAATAATTAAGGAACCACTGGCCTTTCACCATATTTACGACACAGGACGTGCCACAGCGGCAAACTATAGGTTCGCTGAATTCGTAGAAGGTCTCTCCTGCGTTTGAGCTGATTAAGTCTTTTGTAAGGATATCCTTAATCTTGGAGACAGCATGTCCTTCGTATTTTCCTGTAATCTCCTTAAGAACTCCCCCGTGGAACTCCCTCCTGTACACGATCTTTGTGGCTTCCTCGGCCCTGGGATCTTTCTGGCTTGTTACCCCCATATTTTCCACGATTTCTTTTGCAGGGAATTCTCCAAACTCAGGCACTTTTATAAGAGAGATAAGTTCGATTTTCCTGAGGTCTTCGGTTATCCCGTACTTGCTCAGGTCAACATCGTAAAGGTCTCGGAGGGCCAGATAGTCAAAAGGTGCATGTGCAGGCACGCTCATAACTATTCCGCTTCCGTTTTCAGGCCTGACAAAGGATGCGGGAAGGGAGATCACTTCGTCGTCTGTTACCGGGTTAGTGAGTTTGATCCCTATTATGGATTTTGCAGGTATGTCCTCAATATACTCGACTGTCCGATCCGTAAAGGTGAGTTTCCTGAAAGCATCCCTGCTAACGACCCAGAACTCTTCAATTCCATCCTTTTCAACTCTCGCTTTTACGTAATCTACTTCCGGGTTGACCCACAGGTTAGTCACTCCGTATGTCGTTTCAGGTCTGAGAGTAGCACAGGGAAGAACGATGTCTTTATGCCGGAACTTTACCAGCGTATATTCGACAATCGTAGCTTCTTCCCCGTACAGAATGTCGTGATCCTCTACGGGGTTATTGTCGTTCGGACACCACTTTACCGGATGGGAGCCTTTCACGATCAGGTCCTTTTCTCCAAGCCGGATATACTGCCACTCAATGAATTTTTTATAAGTTGGGTCCGTTGTAGTGAACTTGCGCCTCCAATCAATGGAGTAACCTATCATACGCATGGCTTTCTCGGCTTCATGCTTGAAATAGTCAACAATTTTTTCAGGTGTATCGAGCGTTGGCAAGATATCCCCTGGAATCCCATGTAGCCGTTCATAGACGTCCATGGTCTGGGGGTCCCGACTTGCAATCAATTCGGCAAGCCCGACAATAGGCGTGCCTGTCACATGAAAGCCCATAGGGTAAAGCACGTTGTACCCGAGCATCCGCTTGTGCCTTGCCACAACATCGCCTATTGTAAAGGTCCGGGTATGTCCTGCATGCAGGTTCCCGTTCAGGTAGGGGTAGGGGATCGTTATGAAAAACTTTTCCCGCTTATCGGGCTCAGCCTGGAAAATCCCGCTTTCTGTCCATTTTTTCTGCCATTTCGTTTCGATCTCGTGAGGCTTATAGTCCTGCTCCATTGGTGTCCACGCCCATCGATTATTTTGAGGTTAAAACAATCATTTTGATGTTAAAAGAATCTGAATACACTCGTAAGAATTGATATAACAGTAAACGGTTTCAGAAAGCTAATAAGCAATCTCAAGAAACCTTAAATGATTGAAAGATACAGGAACCGGAGTGAATCGACATTTCAATTGTTTACGGTTCCGATACCAACTAAAATAATTATCTTCCGACTGATCTCTGTAATCGAAGCTCTAATAAAATCTGTTTTTCAGGTTTTATTTCGCCTTTCCGAAGATAGCTTCCCTGATGGATTCTATATTGGCATCCACCACAGTCGGCTCCTCACAGATATCAATCGCAGCCTGCGGGTCTTTAAGCAGGTGCCCTGTGGTGATGCAGACAATGGTTTCGTCCCTGCTTATAATGCCCATATCAACAAGTTTCTTAAGCCCTGCAACCGAGGCCGCGCTTGCTGGTTCGACACCTATGCCTTCAAGCCTTGCAAGATCCTTCTGGGCTGAAAGAATTTCTTCGTCAGTGACAGATTCCGCAGTCCCGCCCGATTCCCGGATCGCGCTCAGGGCTTTTTTCGCGTTAACAGGATTTCCGATCCTGATTGCTGTTGCAACTGTTTCAGGTTTCTCTTCAGGAGTTATTTCCGGAGCCCCGCTCTTTATGGCTTTTACGATGGGGCAGGAACCTTCTGCCTGAATTCCGGTCATTTTCGGGAGAGAATTGGTTATGCCGAGTATCTTAAACTCCCTGAAGCCTTTATAAATAGCGGTAATATTTCCTGCGTTTCCTACGGGCAGGACAATCCTGTCAGGCACCCTGAAGCCGAGCTGGTCTGCAATCTCAAAGCCGATAGTTTTCTGGCCTTCCAGCCTGTAAGGGTTGATTGAGTTCAGAAGATAGATCTTTTCCTGGGAGCAGAGCGTACGCACAAGGGCAAGTGCATCGTCAAAATTTCCGCGGATGCTGAGAACCTTTGCCCCGTGCATCAGGGCCTGGGCAATTTTTCCAAGGGCTACTTTTCCTGCAGGCAGCAGCACAACCACAGGAATTCCGGCTTTTGCCCCATAGATTGCAAGGGCTGCAGAAGTGTTTCCTGTAGACGCACAGGCAACGGTACTCATGCCCAGTTCAAGCGCTTTTGTAACCCCGACAGTCATCCCCCTGTCCTTAAAAGAGCCTGTAGGATTCATGCCTTCGTGCTTCACATAGAGTTCTTTAATCCCTATTTTTTCAGCAAGACGGTCGCATTTATAAAGAGGTGTCCCGCCTTCCCTGAGAGTTACAGGCTCCCTTTCTATAGGAAGAAGTTTTGCGTACTTCCAGACCGAGGGGCATTCGGTCTTTAATTTTTCCATGTCAATTTTAATTGAGGAATAGTCATAAATAACATCAAGCAGCCCGTCGCATTTGCTGCATGTATAGATTACTTCATCTTTTGAATACTCTGCACCGCATTCGATACATTTGAGATAATACATTAAATGTCTCCTGTGTCTGATAATTTTGAATTATTCGGATGCCGGTTTTCAAGCCACGCCCGTTTAAGGTTAGTAAAACCCGGACTCCCGGTCAGCATAATCTGGATTTCGGATTAGTATAATATTAGAGTTTAATAATATTTTGTATCCTTAACACTCTACTTGCTTTTAAATTATACTGTTTTTTAAAATGGTACAATCTTAAGTATTATAAAATCACCGCAGCAGCGGTTATCCAGGCAAGTCCAGTATTTTCAGAAGGTTAAAAAGGAATTACAAAAGATTTTTGGAACACTGCGCAGAGTTAAGACCGGAAAGGCAGAGAAGTAGCCTTTTTCTAAAAGATAAGGGATATTAAGGCTTTCTAAAGGGTTTCGGGTTTCAGCCTTGCTTCAATCCAGCTGGTATTCTGTGACTTCCTTGCTAAGGAAATAGCCGAGAATTGTTCTTATCAACACAACCGTACCCAGCAGGAGCAGTTCTTCCTGAGAGGGATTAAGTAAGGTTTCCAGGATATCGGCTGCAATGAAAAACTCAAGCCCGAAGACAATCTTGTTTGTAAGCTCTTTTCTTACTTGCTGGTAACTGAAATGTTTCTTCAAAACTTCAATGAGGATAACCCCTGAAATTGACCTTAGTCCACCGTATATGATGAGGAGAGAGCCTACAATATTGAACAGAGACGAGAACGCGTTGATAAACACACCTTCAAAAAATTCAAATGTCCTTTTAGCACCCCCTTAAAAGCCAGCCCGCGAAATCCGGAAAAAACTCCCGATTAACATTTATTTCTTTGAAATATATATTCTTCCTGTATTTAGCCTTCAAATCCTATTCAGGAAATAAGTTCGAGGGAGAAAAAACTAGTTTTTGCGGAAACATAGTTCTATAGCAGAGCTTTAAGAAAAAAAGAATATAGACCTCAATTAAACGAGCACAAAAAAGAAGCTCGGAAGGAAAATATTTGGTTTTGACTCCTTCCGGGCCGAGTTACCTGATAAAGCTTGGAGTTATCGGTTCTTCCGGACAGAATGTTTTTCTGAACGGTTTATTTCTTTTCCAGACTTTCCGGCTGCAGAGCCGGAATTTTTCCATGTACAATTCCGTAAGCTCCGACAGCTTTAGGGGCTCCGAGAAGGAGTTTTCTAACCCTGTTATAGACACTGGGGAACTTCTGCGCGTCAAGTTCTGCAAGAATGTCTGCAAGGATTTTGACCAGTGGAGTATGATACTTTGCCTCCATTAGGTCTATATTTGCAAAGGCATTTAGCATATTGACTGTGCTGTATTCGTTTACAGGAGTCAATTTTCGCAGGATTTCCGCAAAAAGCGTCCTTCCTTCCTCGGTCTGAAGCGATTTTTTGCGATTGCGGGCAAAACTTCCATAAAGGGCACGCTGGTCGTTTGTCTGTTCGATCCTGAAAGCGTCTGACCTTTCCATTTCTCTCACCAGTTCGACCGCGTCAATGCTACTGTTGCTTCCTATTACTGCAAGGAAAGCTTCCCAGGCAACGAGATTTTGCTTTGATTCGGCTTCAAAAACCCTCAGGACTTCAATTTTGTCAGGAGCCGAGCTATTCAGGTATGCAGCAAATGCGCTCAGCCTGTCAGTTGCACAGGTCGCAGTCTCGAACTGTTGTTTTATCATGGCATGAATGTCAGGAGTATCAAGGGTTGCAAGGATGCCCAGACAGACATTTTTAGCCTGCCTGCTTTTGATTACCCTTGCTGTCTCTTCCAGAGTCGCATCCCTCGGAGCCGAGGAATTTTCAAAGAAGCGGTAGGCGGAAACAACGGAATTTATGTATTTCCAGGCAACTGCCTTCAAGAGCTTCTGTTTTACCTCATAAAGCGCCTGGTATCTGTGGGCAAACTCATCGTCTTCGACTGACTCGAAGATGGTCAGGAACTGGCCTCCTGCCCTTTCGAGAAGCTGCCGGTCGTTCAGAAGCCTGTAGAAAAGTTCGACAAAGTCTTCAGAAGGCCTTGATTCGGGATTTTTGAGGAGCCTGAGCTTTTCTCTGTCAACCAGGGTATAGAAAGCCGTAAACCTACCTATGGTATCTGTATCTTTTCTTACCTGCATCAGGAGCTCATCCTGGCCTGCCCTGTAGATGAGTTTCCCGTAGAAAGAATAGCCTCTGTTCAGGGAGAGGAAGGCAGGCATGTCCACGTTTTCAACCGTAATTTCCGCAGTTTCCCCGCTGACCCTTTCCAGAATTTCTGCAAGGTCATTTCCGTTTTCGTCAACAAGGGCTGCCTTGAATGGGAATTCCCAGGGCTTTCCGCCTTCCGGAACTTTCTGCTTGAGGAGGAAGGTAAACTTCCTGGAAGCTCTGTCGTATTCGGCTGAAACCTCGACTACAGGGAATTTTGTCTGTTTCAGCCAGGTCTCGGACATTTCCTTTAAAGGCTGTCCGCTTTCATTTTCCATGGCTTCGATCCAGTCCTGAGTAGTTGAGTTGGAGTGCCTGAACTTTTTGAAATAACGGTCAAGGCCCCGGACAAAGGTGTCCTTTCCTATCAGGGACTCGACCATGCGCACATATTCCGGGGCTTTCACATAGGTGACTGCAGTGATCAGGTCATTGGGGTCATTGAAGCCGTCAGGAATGATTGGCATGGAAGCTGCCCCGGAATCCAGGGCAAACGTTCCCGAAGCCGGCGCGAGCAGCTCAAGTACCCTGCCGAGCCTCTGGTAGTCCTCGCCAAAGAGGAAAGCATGGTACTGTTCTTCCACATGCACTGTTACAGCTTCATTCAACCAGATTTCAAACGGGCTTTTTCCGGTGACTTCGGACCCATTCTGGTTGTGGTGGTATTCGTGTACCTTGACCCGGATCATATATTCAAAAGCCGGGTCTGTCGTCTGTGGGAAAGGCATTATCCGGTTTGTGGTAATTGTGGTATTTCCCACATTTTCCATACCCCCGAAGTCCGAGTTCTGCATCCCTATTTCCCTGTACACGGTCCCTGTATACCTGTATCCGGGACTGATGGTTCCGGCAAGCCCGGCAAGCGTATCCCTGATTTTTTCGAGTTCTTCCAGCGTGGACTCAGGTTTTGTTTCAAGTTTCATTTTCTCTCGCTTGCGGACAAGCTCAAGGATTTCCGTCCTGACAGGTAGTTTCTTCTCATCGAACTGCTCAGGCCCTGTGAAAAGGTAAACCCACATGACAGAATCATGCAGGACATCAAGGGCTTTTTCGGCAGCAGTTGCGTTTGAGCCAGGCGGCACGAGCAATTCCAGCAGGAAAGTGCCTCCGTCAGGATATTCGAATTCTCTGGTGAAAGTAGAATAAGTCCCCACACCAAGGAAAAAAAGATACGTTGCCATTGGCGTGACCGAGTTGTCATAGACGATTTTGTCCCGCCCGGGCTTTACGGTATGCCTCTCAACCACAACATCCCCGTTTGTGATCAGGTTCGTGTATCTGGAGTCTGCAATAATGGCAGTCTTATAAGTGCATTTTGCAGTCATGTCGTCAATACACGGCACGATTCTCTGGAACCCCCACTGCTGGCACTGCGTGATCTGCTGAGGAGGAGCCCCTGCCGGTGTTTCGTCGTAGTACAGCCCTTCAAGGATATTTTTGGTCGGCCTGCAAACCGTATCCGTAATGACCGCAACCTCAGTGTGAGGCGGAATTACATCCCTGAAATCAATCTCAAGAATCGCATCGTCCTTCCTGTATCTGTAAGAAACCTCACATTGTATGCAGCTCACAGCCCGAATCTCAAGGTCCCTGCAGTTTAACTCCAGCTTCTCTACAGGCGCATCCCTGGTTTTAATCCTGAGCACGGACTTCACATTAGTCCTGTCCTCATAAACATCAAACACCAGGTCCATATGCAAAACGTCAACAGTAAGTTCCCCGAAATCTTCAGGATAATATTTGTAAAGCCTATTCTTCATAAAAAGGTCACCGAGTAAAATTTATAAGAGTTATGTTATGGGATAGAAATGGAAGGTATGGGATTTAAAGGTGTAGTTTTGGAGAACCGAATGGTTTTTATTTACTGATTAATTTTCTTAACATGATTCTCAAATTAGAACCTGTTTTAATAAATTAATGTCAGATTGAAAAAAATTGAATAATGGCTTTTTCAGTTTTTCTAATAGAGTCTATTCGACGTTCTCCTTGGGTTTTCTACATAAAATTCTCATTTACTATCATTTACAAACTCAAAAAAGATAAAAGAGACAACTATTTATGACTCTAAAATAATTGAAACTTAAAATTATTTGCCAAGACTTTTGGATTAAGATGGTATAGATGAGTAAAATTGAAAGGACTATTGAATATGTTAAAGAATTAGCCGAGAATTTTGGGGCGAAAAATGAAGATATTTTGAATGATTACATATTTCGGAATAACACAAAAGATGATGCTCTCAATCAAGGTGGAGCATTTTTTGGGTTAATTTCTCCGGAAGAAGAACCATCTGGTCCTTATCATGATTTTTCTCTAGTAATCTTCCCAGATAAAGAAAATAGACCTTGGTTAATTTCACTTGTTGTTGGTTCTCTCGGATTTAAAAATGATTATGAACTTGCAGCCTTGCCTGGTGTGAGAAGACTATATTCTTCAATCGTTAGTGAAGATGGCTTCTGTAAGACCTCGTTTTTGGATATAGAATCCAGTTTGCCAAGGCAACTTACATTAAAAATTCCAAATTTAGAGAAAACTTTAAAAAATTATTCTAAACTCAAATTAGCTTGTGAGATTATTTGGGAACCTGAATCCGAGGCAGGCAGAAAAATCATAGAAGGCTTCATTGCAGCTTATGCACGATTGAGAAACTTTCCCCGGAACGCAGAACAAAGAAAAGCAGTCTCTAAAGCAATAGACAAAGTCACAAGAGTTAAAGATGTGAATGAGGAAAAAGAAGCACTAAGCCTTGTTTTGAAAAGAAGGTTTGTGATCATTCAAGGTGCGCCTGGGACTGGAAAAACGAGATTAGCAAAGATTATTGCACAAAAACTTGATTCAGAAATATTCTTTACACAATTTCATGCAGAAACCAGTTACAGTGATTTTATCTATGGTATAAAACCTGACCTAGAGGCTGGAGAAGTTGCTTATGTAGAACAAAAGGGTATATTTTACGAATCTTTGAAAACAGCCGAGAGTAACCCTGAAAAAAATGTTGTTCTTATTGTGGATGAAATTAATAGGGCAAATTTATCTAATATTTTAGGCCCTATTTTCTACCTTTTTGAATATCAGTTAGAGGATAATTCCGTCGAAATTGACATCGGGGGTGGGTACAGAATAAACAATATCCCCTCGAATTATTATGTAGTCTGTACAATGAACACTGCAGATCGGAGTCTAGCTGTTGTTGATTTTGCTTTAAGACGAAGATTTGCATGGTACACATTAAAACCTCATATAATTGAATCATCCAGAAAGAAAGAATTTTTCAAAGAAGATTTCTCAAAGTTTAATGATATATTCAATATGTATGCGTTCAGTGAAGAACTATCATTACAACCTGGACAAGCCTATTTTATCGCTGAAAACGAAGAGGAAATGAAAGATCGGGTTAAATATGAGTTGCTTCCTCTTATCAGAGAATACCTTGCTGAAGGTCTTTTAGTAAATGCAAAGGATGAGTTTACCAAGTACTTCTACGACCGAATAGACGAGGTATTATTTGAATGAATTCTCAGGAAAACATCTTCCTTGAAGTTCCGTGCCTTACTGAGAAGTCACAATCCATTTCAGGACTATTTCTCGCAAAAAAATGGTTTAAGAAAGCTGACAAGAGATATTTATCTGAATATTTACAGAAATTCATTGATTATAATAAAGATTCTTTTGATTTTCTTCAAGTCACTCCTAAAATTGAGGGAAGCGGAAAAGGAGTTTCTTTAAATTTTAAGTCCGATCGTTTTATTGGTGCGATTCCACTAAGATCGCCAGATACCGGTAAGCAGATGGGGGATTTTGTAGTTAAGCCCCGGTATACCTCTGCAACTGACCAGTTTTCAGAATATGTTGAAATTGTAAATCTACTGGAAAGTGAAATACTTCCTGAATTCAAGCATTCGATTCCTCTTTTGTCGCAGAATAACATGAGACCTCCTCTCTATTTGGAGGCGGTAAAGTTCGTAAACTTATTCGAAAAAGCGATAAAAACCAAATGGAACAAATTTCAAACAACTAAAAGAATATATAGATACCCAAAATCTCAGGTTGATTGGAAGGAATATGTGGAAAAAGAATTTGACCCTGCGAAAAGGTTGCTTTTTCCCTGTCATGACAATATTCTGAGCAAATTCCATAGTGAGTTTTTTGAATTAAAATACGTTTATGGCATTGCAAAGAGAGAAATTACTTCTTTTAAGACTCCTCTAAGTATTAAATATCAATATCGAGATACTTTGACGTATTTGGATAATGCATTATATGAGTTTCCTGAAAAACTGACAAATGAGCTTCAGATACATCTTTCAGATCCAGTAATCATTAAAAAATTAAAGACTCAAGGGAATAAAATTCTGAACGGAAACTTCGAAGAAATTACTTCATGGAGAATTGATTTTTCCCTTATATTTGAAAAATATGTCCAATTCATATTCAATCAAATTTCGTTGGAAATTGGAGCAAACCAGTTAAACAATTACAAAATTAGACGTTCTTCGCATTTTAGCCCACTCTGGAGCCTCAATTATTTAGAACCCGATATAATTTTGATGAAAAATAACTTGGATATCGTAATAGATGCAAAATACAAATCTCACCTCTTCAATTTAAAAAGCACCAACGGAGAGTTAAAAGAAGAACATCGAAAAGATTTACATCAATTGCTTGCGTATACTGCTTTTACAAAAAACAAGAATAAAGTTGGAATTTTATGCTATCCTTATAATGAACAATATATTTCAGAATTAAATTACATTTTCCCGTTTTCTAATACTAAAAGCAAGATCGTTTTGTTGGGTATTCCCTTGAATAAATATAAATTGAATGGTCTGAAAAAATTAATTATTACATATCTTTCTGAGATTGAGCGAGAATGTTCAATCTAAAAGGATGTCTTCACTTTTGATTTTTCTCAATTTTTGTTTTAATTATAGTTCTGACCTCGCTTCGCTTGGAACAATAACGGTAAAAGATACTAATCTGGCTTTCCGTTGTCTTTTTCTCAGATCTTAACCCATCTCCCTAAACTATAATTTCCTTTATTCTCTACAGCCCCGGTTTCCATTTATTCATCAGCCCACTACAGCCAAAAAATAAAAATTCTCTTTTAATAACTCTCCCGCCGCCTGAGAAGCTTCTAGCCCCACAAATTATTCAAATTAAAAAAAGGTAAAAAAGGAAATAAGATCTGAGAAACAAAAATGCCTCTCAGTCAACCTCGACAGTGAGTGTAAAGTTCTTCTCTGTGCCGGTTGTATTCATCCAGGACTGTTTGTATATACCGTTTACCTGCTGGCTGCCCTGGTCCACGGCTTCAATAATCCATGAACGAGTTCCCGGAACACCAACCTTGCCTTCAGGAGCTTCATCCTGAGTATATCCGTCGCTGAGAATAGTGAGCCCTTCGCTCACGTTC
The DNA here is from genome assembly GCF_031461075.1 of Methanosarcina baikalica. NCBI lineage: Archaea > Methanobacteriati > Methanobacteriota > Methanomicrobia > Methanosarcinales > Methanosarcinaceae > Methanosarcina > Methanosarcina baikalica. The sequence goes on from NZ_JAVKPK010000007.1 coordinate 45,431, forward strand.
AGTTGCCAGGAGTAGCCTGTGGACGGATTTTCCCTGAGTTGAAGGGTAAAATTCTCTCCATTTTTGAGACTTATGCTTGTTCCGTTGTCAGCTTCGGTTACTATCTGCCCTGTTTCCACAGTTTCATTAGCTTGAGTTGTGTTATTTTCAGTTGTGTTGTTTTCAGTCACAGGTTCTGACTTTTCGGTACAACCGGCTGCAAAGACAACAGCAGCAATGACAAAAAGCATTGTTATTATCTTTAAAATTTTCTTCATAACTATTCCCTCAAAAATCCTCTTTCTTTAGCTTCAAAGTATCTAATTTATTTACTTCTTTACTGGTATTACCGGTCTTTGAAAATGAATTCACAAAAGAATTGATCCCCATATTTAGCAGTTTTTCGAGAATCAATATTTCTTGCAAAATTTTGATGAAGGCTGCCAGGTAAAAACTAATCCGGATGGATCAAGATGAAAAGTGAAGGGATTGTTTTGTACTTCAGGAAACATCCAGACACTCCTGACAATATATGTTGTAGTAACTTTCTTTTGAATTAAATTTTTCGATTTACTTCGAGCTTGTCTTAAAATTCAAACCATTCATATAATTGAATAATGGAGAATGTCAACTTTAAAATTCATACCGTAAATTTTTCCCAAAATTCAGGCATATTTCTGCCAACTATAATTTAGTTTTACCAATTTTAGTAAAAAACCCGCCAAACATGTGAAAACCTCATGTCGGGCTTCGGGCTAATTCTTAAGAGGTTAGATCGGGATGCAGGGGGAAGACAATGAATTTTCGGTCTGTTGCGGCGTCACTGGCAATAATGGGTTTAGGCGTTTTTTGCCGCAAAATATGCTTTTTAATACTCATAATGTGTATTCAGAATATGTTGACGTTAATTTGCGAACTTCATTCAATGAGGGTCTTCTATGTATCTACGAAATGTTTATAACAGGAAATCATTAAATATTCGTTTAAAGCTTTTCAGGTATGTGTACGTAGTTGTACATTTTTTGTTAAAGTGAATAAAAAGAGCTCTTGAGGGAGTGGGTTATGTTACTTTAGTCAGTGACTTACCATAAAGTACAAAAAATAAAAATAATATCTTAATAACTCTCCAGCCGCCTGAAAAGTTCCCACTCCCGCAAATCTCACGTATCTTTAAACTCCCGCCCGCAGGGAATGATTCAGGATTTATCTGGGAAAATAGTTACAAGAACATGAAGAATCTCAAAGCCACGAAATGAAAACCGATTACAGGCTCAACAGTACCCCACATGCCTTCGCAAGTTATATATACTATCCATTAGAAATAGTGATATTGTATAAAAGTCTCTAATCGGAGAGTGTTTTTTCAGATAAATGCTGCACCAGAAGATCAATGTAACTGAACCTTCAGATGCATCCATTGAAGTTTTCAGCTTTTTGTCTCATTTTAAGAGCTTCATAGGAACTAGCTTCCATGCTTTAATGCAGGGGATTCTATTTAATTTGAGCTGGTTGAAAACTGCCGACGATAAAACCTTATTCAATTAGAAACACAAAAATAAATTAAAAGCAGATAAAAACAAGCTAAATACAAAACGCCTTTAGCACCTTTATTTGCGAGGTTAGAAACAATATGTCAGAAGAATCCGATGATCCAGACAGTAGTGATAGTGGCAGTCGTCAGAAAATGTTCACAGTAACCGGAATGGTCCTGTGTGCAGTACAGTTTACATTCTTCGTATGTATGATTTTAAAGTTTATCGAGATGGATTTTCTCGAGGGTTTTAAATTCATGCTGCTTGCTTACTCTTCAGCGTTCATTTACAATAACCTGGAGAATTCGGGGAAAATTCCCATTGCAGCCGAGAACTGATGACTGTGTGGTTTTGCTTTAAAAACCCACACCTTCTATAGTAACTATCTGTTCTGAATTTTTTTCTTTTTTTTTATTTATTTTTATTCGTTCATTTTCCTGTCCTCAATATTCAAATTCCATTCCAGTAATGACTTTTTAATAACTTTTTACTGACTTTTTACTGGTTTTTTACTGGTTTTTTACTGGCTTTTTACTAGCTTTTTACTGGCTTTTTACTGACTTCGTACACTGAACTAATTTTTTATGACCTTTTACCGACTCCAGTAGGTAAAACGTTATTAATTTGTGAAAACATAGACTGCAAATATATTCTTACGGATTCGAAAAAAGAATAAACGGATTTCTTCGAATCCGAGAAGATATAAACAATTCATAAATAGAAAAAGAGATATAGGATAATTTTTTAGTACCAGCAATAACTCTTATGAAACTCTTATGGGATAAACATGGATTTTACCTTGGAGATTGATACCAATTACTCGCTTGAGGAAGTAACCGAGGTTATTCGCGCGGCTCTGGAACATGAGAAACATCTTGCGAAATACAAGGTATACCGCTATTCCATGATCTGCGATGAATTTGAAGACCAGTACGACCTTATATCTACCGAATTCATGCAAAAATTCGACGCCGGCGAACTTATGGGTGATGACAAATATTTTGACTGGTATGCTGCAAAGAGAGGGCTTGACCACTGGAAGAAGAAGCTGGTTCTTCTTGAAGGTGTAAAGATCTGACTGCTCGAAATCCTTCTGCCCACGTATTCAAACTTAATATTTAAAATTATACTGTTATAATGTTGTTTTAAGGTTTATTTAGCATCCATAACCCCACATGATTTATTTTTTATTGGAAGTATTTCCATTCAAGTGTGTAAAATTAGTGGAAATGTATAAATAACTGCCGCGCCATCTTCTCATCAGTAGCTTTTTTCTGGTGGTAGGATGGGGACAAAAATCGGGTTAACAGAACTGGTCTTTCGGTCTGAGAAACGAAGGAACCTTCTCCTCTTTCTGAAAGACAGGCCCAGATATATAGATGAAATCCAGGATCACCTTTGCGTAGATCCCGTTTCCATCCTCCCACAGCTTAAAAAACTGAAAGACCGAAAACTGGTCATACAGACGGACCATGCTTATGAACTTTCCATTATGGGGAAGGCAATTGTAGATAAAATGCCCCCTCTTCTGGACACCCTGGAAGTTCTCGAAGATAATTTCGATTACTGGTCACGACGAAATCTGGAAGGAATCCCTAAGGTTTTGCGAAGGCGAATCGGGGAGTTAAAAAACTGCAAACTTATCCGTCCTGACCTCAGCCATATGTTTGAACTCAATCCCGAATTTGTGGAAAATTTTCTCCGCTCAAGGCAGGTTCTCGGTTTCAGTTCCTATTTTCATCCCTCATTAATCTCTCTCTACCTCGAACTGGCAAAAAAAGAGGCCGAAATTTCTTTAATGCTTACCGGGGCCGTGCTCCAGAGGTTTAAAACAGATTATAGAGATGATTTACAAACTTTGATTGAGTTTAAACATGTTAACCTATCTCTTTTCCCGAAAGATCCGAAACTTGCAGGTTTTACAGTTACAGACAGGTTCTTCCTGCTCACCATTCTTCCCGAAATAAAGTTTTTTGAAAACGAAAGCCTGTTCAGTTTCGATCCTGAAGCCCTCAAGTGGGGTACAGACCTTTTTTTACACCTGCAAAAGGAAGCAGTTCGGGTAAAAGTCATTTGAATTTTTTGCTTGCAAAAATCCTGAATAGGAACTTATTATAAAAGGAAGGTCTGTAAAATGTTAGGAATCAACGAAATAATAATGATTGCGCTCCGGATAATAATACCTTTTATATTTGTGGTAATTATTGTGAAAATAATTTGTAAATTAAAATGGAATTGACAATCTAAATAAAATATTCTGTAAAATATATTTATTGTTGTACCTGTTAGATTCCTTAGAAAGAATATTGCAGGAAAGACGGCATTGTTCGTCTCCCTAAAGCCACATACTATTCTCAAAGCCCGTATACCATATTATATTTTGATTGACCTTAAAAACAGTTATAAGAAGAATTGTACTCCCGGGAGGAATTGCCTCTCCTGGAAGATTTTTTTGTATTTTGAGCCGTTTAGACTTTACCGAACAATTTCGTTAGAATTTTCCGCTTTGCACTTCCTGTCATCTGTTCAAGAATAATGTGCGTAGGCGTATTTTTTCCTGCAGGGGAAACATCCCCTTCCCTGATCGCCCTGAGCACGGCTTCCAGAGTGTTTTCAGAGGCGTCAATTTCGGTATATGCCTGCCCCACCATTTCGGGAATATGGGAATCGCTTCCTGCAACGCCCGGGATTTCGAGCCTCTTTGCTTCGATTGCGGCTTTCCGGTTGGCTCCGTTAAAAAGGCAGCGAGAATTGAATACCTCAACTGCATCAATATCAAGCCCTTCAAAACTTCCTATCCCATGAGAACTGCGCTTGAAAGGATGAGGTATGATAACCGTACCTCCAAGTTTCCTGGCCCTTCGGATCGTTTCCTCCGGACTCAATAAAGGCTCAATATCTTTCCGGACTCCGAGAACTAGGATGTGCCCTTTCGAAGAGGTAACCTCCACTCCCGGAATGACTGAAATTTCAAGGCCAAGTTCAAGGGCTCTTATTTCACAGGCAAGCCCGCCTTCTATGGTATCATGGTCACAAATAGCAAGTCCCTCAAGCCCCCTTTTACGGGCAGCTTCAAGTATGTCATCATGGCTTGATTTGCTGTCTTTTGAATGATCGGAATGTACGTGAAGATCGAATTTCATGTTAATACGAAAATGAGAACTGGATTTATATAAATTTTGAAACGGAAAAGGAAAAAAGAAAGGTAACTATACCCTGAATAGTTACCATTTGTTAATATTTCAATTTAAAGACCTAAAGTTAATCGCTGATTACTGGCACAGCAATTTTGCGTTTAATCTCACCATCTATGCGGACAATCTTGATTGGTACTCCATAGGCTTCCTGAAGATTCTCCTCAGTAACCACAACTTCAGCTGGGCCCATTGCCAGAAACCTCCGATCTTTCATGATACCCACCTTGCTTGACGACAGGAAAGTATGGTCAGGGAAATGCGAGGTCATCACCAGTGCCAATCCCTTTTGAGATAGTTTTCTTATCATTTTTATTGTGTAAATTTGGTTGCCTACATCCAGATGAGAAGTCGGCTCGTCAAGCAGGAGAATCTCAGGCTCCTGGGCAAGCACACGAGCCATAAGCACAAGTTGCATCTGTCCACCACTGAGTTCTGTGTATGGCTTGTCCCAGATGTGCTCAATGTTCACTGTCCTGAGGGCCTCAAGCGCAATTTCTCGATCTCTGTGTGAAGGAGAAGCAAACGTATTCAGGTGAGGGTTCCGCCCCATCATGACCACCTGCAATACAGAATATGGAAAAGTCGGAGTATGGATCTGAGGAATGAAACCTATTTTCTTCGCCAGCTTTTTTGGCGCATACGACGAAATGTCCTTTCCATCTATATAGATATTTCCTTCATTCAGCGGATAAAGATTGCAGAGGCAGCGAAGCAGAGTAGATTTGCCGGTGCCGTTGGGTCCGAGAATACAAAACACATCCCCCGAGTCTACCGAGAATGAGATATCCTCGAAGATATTCCTTTTTCCATCATAGGAAAAGGTAGCATTTTGTACTTCAAGTCTTGCACACATCATGACCACGCCTTTTTAGTGATATATAATAAATATAAAAAGATCGGAGCACCTAGAATCGAAGTGACTATACTGATAGGTATTTCTACGGACATCAGCGTCCTGCACACCGTATCGACTGCCAGCAGATAGGAACCTCCTAACAGTATGGATGCTATTATCATGTCTTTATGATCAGGACCGACTAACATCCTAGAAATATGAGGTATTATCAGTCCCACCCAGCCGATTACTCCTCCAATGCATACGGCTGCAGCGGTCAGTAGAGTAGAACAGACAATAAATACCAGACGAAAACGCTTGGTATCCATCCCCAACGATCTAGCCTCTTCATCACCCATCGAAATAATGTTAAGATGCCATCGCAGCAGGACAATTACCAGCATGGCAATTAGAATAACTGGTATGACCTGAATAAAATTAGCTGTGGAAGCCTTGGCGAAGGAACCCATAAGCCAGAAGACGATATCAGGAAGCTTGCTATAAGGATCGGCCACAAATTTCAGCAGCGAAATAATTGCAGAGAATAAGCCGCCGACAATAATTCCTGCCAGCACGAACACCAATGTAGGATTGCTGCGATAGACACGACTTATCGCAAAGGTCATACCCACTGCAAGCAGCCCGAAAGCGAAAGCTGACAATTGTATTACATCGGTTCCCTGATCCATCAGTATCGCCAGAGCCGCACCTACCCCTGCACCGGCAGATACGCCCAGAATGGACTCCGAAACCAGCGGATTGCGGAAGACACCTTGATATGTGGCACCTGAAACTGCAAGACCTGACCCTGCCAGGATGACTGCAATTGCCCTAGGTAATCTCACGTCCCAGACAACCGTATCCATGACTGTGGACCAGGTATGCGGTATCGACCAGAAAAAAGCTATCTTTACACCGGTAATGATTGCTATCTTATCTCCGATCCATTCCAGGATACCGGCAACTACGATGACCACAACAGTAACAGGATCAATGGGGTATCTGCCCATGAAGAGGGCTGTGATAAGAACACCGATCAGCAGCAGGAACAAAATAAAGTTTATCGATGCTTTACCCGGATATAACCTGTATTTGGCCTTGCTACTAAGAGTAACATCATTGGAGTTATGCGCATTTTCCTGTCCGACTATTTCTACTCGTTTCATGATTAACATACCCTGAGAATAGAAATCTTCGGTTCAGTGGTTGCTTCAATACAGGCAATCCGTATCATCCCTACATACTTCCCTATTTGTTCTCAACAGGCCCTAAAGTTCATGCATTAGCTACAGACATAACTCAAAAAATGACTCTTTCAACACCTGATTCTTTGAGAAGCTTCGAAGCAGTAACGATAGTATTACGATACTCCATACGACCGCGATATTCCAATGCTGAGTGCAGGTACCAGTTGTTCCTATAACACGGAGCACGATTGATATGCACACCGCCAATACGGTTACCTCCACCAGCCATCACCCACATGGGAATATCATCATAGCTCCATCCAGCCGCTGGTCCGATGTCGATATCTCTCAGAACCAGACGCATGATTGCAATAATACGGGAGCCTTCCATTGTCGAGCAACGCGGGTGTTCCTCCATAGGTGTTCCTCTGACCGGGAAGAAGCGACTCACATACACGCTTTTCAGGTTCCTGAACTGGCGGACAAAGAACATGAAATCCACATAATCTTTGTAACGTTCAGGCCCTGTCGTCAACCCGGCAAGCATCCCGGTACCGAACTCCAGCCCTGCATCGTTAATCGTCTCCGCCAGTTTCACCTTGGCATCGAAGCTGTCTCCTGCCTTGACCTTTTGGAATAGGTCACGATTCGCAGTCTCAAAGGATGCTCCGATACGTTTCACACCAAGCCGTTTCAGTTCCAAGAGGCTTTCCTCTGACATGGCAGCACCGACATTAACCGTTATGTCAGCTGATGTAAGGGGAGCGATTGTGCGGACTATCTCAACAATGTCCCTGCCATCGGACCGGCGGTCTGTGCCACCGCTAAGATGGAATTCTCTCAGTCCCTGCTCTTCAATGTATTTCACACCAATCTTTATTTCATCAATGGTCAGGGGCTGGGTAGTATCCTTGGTCCAGTACGGGCAATATGAACATAGTGGCTGCAGTTTGCAGGGAAGAACCGAGGCAATTCCCCCACTCCATCGAAAAGTGTTACCTATCTCTTTATTTTTTACTGCTGAGGCTGTCCGGAACATATCCTGTGCTTTTGCAAAATTCTCGGTTTCTTTAAAAAGAAAGAGAGCCTCATCGTAATCGATGGGCTCATTTATGCCTTTCTGAAGTATTTCTTCATAAGACATTACCTGATTCGTCATGTTACCGTCTCCGCGATTTGCTCATCTGTTATGTTATCGTAGAGGTAGAACTCTGAGTAGAACTCACGCGTCTCGTTATTGAAATCAAAAGTTACTTTATCTGGGTGAAGTTTCTCTGCTGTCCACATTAGACCCATAATTGATTGAATTCCGTCTAATGATTCCCAACGGGGAGCTGCGTATACATGACCATTCTTCACTGCATTGATGGATTGCCACTGAGTATCGTTTAGAATTGTATTCTTCTCTGTTTCTGTCTTTGTAATAATTACATCGGGATTCCAGAGAAGGACCTGCTCAATGTTGACAACAAGATGCTCATCAACCTTCTGGGTCGAAGTAAGCGTAGTGTTTGTATCGTACAAATCGACACCACCTGCCAGGTCGATTATCGAACTCATTACTGTAAGCGATCCCACAGTTGAAAGTGGCCCATCGTGAGACGCATAATAAACTTTCACACGCTGGTCCTCTGGAATCGTCGAAGTAATATCAGTCACCTTTTTGACAGAATTGTACCAGTAATCTGCAAGTTCGTTTGATTCTTCCTCATTACCCAGTATCTTGCCCATTAATCTGAATGATTGCTCGTAGTCTGTCAGATTGTCTTTAGAGATAGCAACCACTGGTGCTGCATAATCAATCTGCTCCTGGTCTAAGTTCGGATCTTTTGTCATAGACACAATCACATCAGGATCCAGTGCCAGCATCTGTTCTTGGTTCATACCTTTGAAATATACCCCAGTAACAGGCAGACCACTTAGAGTGTCATTTGCGTCCTCCGGTACCAAACGAGGGTTTGCATTGAACACCATATCTATACTGTTTAGTTTTTCTGATGCCAATCGCCATGTCATATATGTGGGAATCGGATGCAGACAACTGATTCTTTTAATGTTTTCAGAAGTAGGAATCGCCACCGTTCTCTGTGCTATGTCAGTAAGCTCTATTGTATCATCGGAGTCACTTGTCTGTGAAGAACTGCTGCTACTGGAATGTCCGCTGCCTGAATGACGTGTCGGTAAGCTTACATTGCTGTCAGAATAACTTGTGGTATTAGATGTGGTATTATTAAATGTAGTATTAAACGTGATATTAGATGTGGTATTAGTAACATTCAGGGAATAAACGGGTGCACTCTCGTTGGCTCCGTTAGTACCAATATCCTCTGCGACACTCGTCGATTTATCATCGCTGTTGTTTTCTTTTTCGGCAACGTGGTCTACTTTTTCCGTGATCTTATCAGAACTTTCACTTTCCTTTGCCGAATCACTGTCCGTACAGCCACTTAAAAAGACTGCAGCCACCAACATCATGGTTATGAAAAGGATTTTGAATTGTTTATTCATATCGAATCCACCTCTACAAGCAATTTGTTGTCATGTACATGCAACCTGCAATGAATGAATCTGAGCCATGCTCAGTAAACTACGGAAGTCAAGCCTTGTCATAGCCAAGGATTCCCACTATAGTCATGGAGAGAAATCATCAACAGCTACCACTGGGATGTTTCAGAGCGTTTTACTCATCCTGCGCAACTGCTGGTCTGTCGGTTACATGCTTACGCACGATGTCAGGGCCATAATCAATATAATTTCAGAAATGAACTCTTTTTGCATTCATAGCAAGACCACAAACTTTCAATGCTTATAGCGTTATGTTCGAACGAACATAATGGTATAAATAGCTATCGTGTTTTCAGAATGACGTTGAATATATTTAGAGCAAAATAACAGGTGTATTTGTCATTGGAAGCTACGTGAAACCAATGACCTTCTTTCTTGATATTCGTCCCTGTTTCATCGCAATGGATCACAGGAGAAGTGATTACCTTCTCTCGAATCACATTTTCAAATTCCTCTAAATTCCGGAAAAAGAAAAATTAGCACCGAAGAAAAAAATTCATCTGCATCTTGATTAAAAAAAGCTGCGATAAAATAATTCGTTTACTTGCGAACGAATCATGCTCATAAAATCAGAGTGAAATGTCAGAAGAAATTGCGAACGAGCAACAACATAGCAAAAAATCTGGTTTTAAGGGTATAGTTTAGGATATTAGGAGGGTCTAATGTCTTCAGTAGACGCTCGTTCGCAAGTTAACAAACGATTTCTGAATATAAATACCTTTCGTAGATATACGAACAGCGCCCAAGCCATGCGAAAAACTCCCTGGAAAAAAGATATTGGAAAACACTCTGGCAATATTCCAGCATCTTTTATAAAATTGAAAAAGCTTTATACTCTTCAGAAAGACCGGAAAATTCTCCAGGCATTCTCAGTCTTCCCGGGGCTCTAAAAGAGCCTGAGCCCTGTTAATTATCTCTGTTCTGGCTTCATAGTCAACCAGGATCCGCTCTCCGTACTCAACCCTATGCACGATTCCTTCTTCGTAAAGCCACGAAAGAAGTGACATTCCTTTCTCCGAATTCGGCAAGGAAAGAGGACAAAAAGACCAGGCAGGCAAATGTCTAATAATCTCGGCTTTTAGCGCAGTCATGCCGATCCCTTCTTTTGCGGAAACAAACGCAGGATTCGGAGCCATATAGCCTATCTGTTCCATAATACTATCGAGTTCGGATTTATCAAGCAGATCGGTCTTATTAAGCACGGTAATGACAGGAACTCCCTGGATGCGGTCCCATAGAGTATCATGGGATGTAGAAAGTTTCTGCAGGATCGTCTCTGGTTTTTCGCTTGCATCGACAACCAGGAGTATAAGATCCGAGAGGAAAATCTCTTCCAGCGTGGACTTGAAGGCATCAACCAGCCAGTGGGGAAGATCCTCGATAAACCCAACGGTATCGGTCAAAAGAGCTTTTCGCCCTCCAAGGTCCAGGGCACGGGTCATGGGCACAAGCGTTGTGAAGAGCATATCCTTTACCTCAACACTCTCATTCACAATAGCATTGAAAAGAGTGCTCTTTCCCGCATTTGTATATCCTGCAAGGGAAATTAAGGAAAAGCCTTTCATGTGCCTGAAGGCCCTCAAGGATTCATCGTCTTTTTTTGCAGATTCAAGCTCACTTTCAATTCTTGCGATCCTTTTCTTCAGGTCATGTTCATAAGAATCCTCGTAATCTCCAAGCCCCATAAACCCTGCCCTTTCCTCCTTCTTCAGGAGAGAAACAATAGCTCTTGCCCTTGGAACTTCGTATTTCAGCCTTGCCAGTTCCACCTGGAGCTTTGAGCGATGAGTAGTTGCTCTTTTTGCAAAGATCTCAAGGATAAGCTGAAATTTGTCGATAACCTGACATCCGCAGATTTCAGAGATATTGAAAAGTTGTGTCGTAGAAAGCTTGTTATAGAAAATTACCTTTTCTGCACCCGTGCTTCTCACAAGTTCGGCAAGTTCCTCTATCTTCCCTCTTCCAAGCTGATACCTTGAGTCCGGATATCTGGTCTGAGTAAGTTCGCCAACCGGAACGTACCCTGCAGCTCTTGCAAGTTCCCGAAGTTCCTTGAAGAGATTTTCCTCGCGTTCAGGATCTGAATTGGGAAGGGTCCTTTTAACGAGAATTACCCTGTCCTCGTTATCGAATTTGTGTTCTGCTGAAATGTTTATGCCTCGATTTGAAGTTCGTTAATCAGTAAATTGCGTGCGCTCAGAGAAATGTGGTGTACAAGTTCTATCGCCCTTCTCTCGGCAATAGATTCCTGATATTTGAAAGCCCTGGTAAACATACTTTCCGGCACCCACAAGGGTTTATTGTACATATCCCCCTTTTCTGCCACAATAGTGCCCTCGAAAGAAAGCTGGTTAGCCGTATCCTCAATGAGCTGTACGACATCCGGCAAACTGGGAGCTAGATTAAGCCAGACCGGCAGGATCTTGATCTGCCTGACCTTCTCTATATGGTTGGCTGAGACAGTCAGAGCTGCTGCAGCACAGACCATATAATACCCTCCTTTAATCCTGTGCCTGCCAGAGATGTCCACTGCAATAATGTCCCACATGTATACTTCACCCTCGCGCCGGAGATCCCATTTTCGTGAAATTGTAAAGGAAACGATTACATTAATGGAGGGAAAGCCCCTCATAGTATCACATTTTAATTCTGCTGATGTCCAGGTACTTGACCTCTTCCCCTTTCTCGACTGCAAAAAGCATTGTCTTACGCACGCTGTTTGCAAGCCGTATAGCTCCGGACATAACTGGAAGCCTGAACTCGAAATCTGCAGGGATGACATTTACAAGGTATTCTGAATGCGGAATTTTTTCTATTGACTCGACTTTTCTGTATACCCTGAAATTCGTCCCGAACTTAAAGCCGGTTTTGACCACATGCCCGGAGTCCCTGAGGTGTTTATATGCACTATACTTTCTCAGGAAAGAACTCTCGATCTCAGAGGCTTTTTCAGTAAACTTGTCGAATGAAAACACTTCGCCTTTTCTGTCCCGAACCGTTATAACACCTCCGGAAAAAAGATAGAGGGACTCTACCAGGGAGAGTTGTAGCCTTTCCGAATCAAGCATTTTCCCGTAAAAGCCCCTGGTATACAGAGTTTCAGAAGCCTGAGAGTCCCAGGCTATTACCCTGTCTTCCAGGAAGGTAGCATCGGTTTTGACTGCAGGATAAGGTTCAGGCATTTTCCCTTCAGGAGCTGCAGTTTTAACCTCATAGAAAGTAAGGTCACTTTCTTCATCCACCACAGCAAGGATAAACTGCTTGTGCACGTTTTCTGCCGAAGCAACCGATTCCTGCAGAAGTGTTACGGGAAGGAGCTGTCTTTCCGACTGAACATGGACAAAAATCGTTGCCGCACTTTTGCCTGGATGGCTGCCTCTGGGATATACCCTGAAATCCGCAGCTGACGGCTGGACGTAATATCCCCGCTCTTTAAGGTCCTTATATACTATGTACTTCAACTCAAAATTCGGTTGCCTCAGAGAAGCCTGTTCGAAAAAGGCCCTGAAATCAAGCAATTTGCCTTCGAGTTCGATCTCGAGCTTTCCTCTGGACAGAAGGAAGGCAGCTTCTACAAGCGAGAGTTCTAGCCCGTCACCTTTAGGGCGCCCGAAGTAACCTGTTTTATAAAGTTCGGCTACCGCTTCCTTTCCGGCAAGGACCCGGTCACCTTTAAGTTGTGTTTTCAATAGTTTCACCTGAAAAGAAAATAAAATGAAAATAAGTGATTTTATTTAGTACTATAATCCAGTTTGTTGTAATCCATTTTTAGATAATTTGCTATAATCCATTTTTAGATAATTTGCTATAATCCATTTTTAGATAATTTGTTATAATCTGGTTTAATATAATATTGTTTTTTCTACGTGAAAGGCTTCAGACTGCATCTGTAATGTTTTACGCGGGCTCGTTATAACCCGCTATATCTCACCTGTATCGTGATACTTTACGGAAGATCCTTGCCCCTAAATTTGCTGGCAGCTTCTACAAGTGAGCCTGCAAGCTCCCGGTACGCAACTCCGTGCAGGTGAGCATAAGAGCCAAGAGTATTTCCGGAAATAAGTCCGTCCCTGTCATCTTGTATTCCTGTTCCCCTCGACAGGGTTATTGCAAATTCAGCATCCTCAGGAATTTCCTTGATTTCGGAGTGATGGAACTCATGCCCTTTGAAGCTGTTGCCTTTTTTCCCGATAAGGCAGTCCTTCTCAAGAGTCCCGATATTGTAGCTGACCACTCTAGTCTGCCCCATGATCGTATGCCCTGGAAGCGCCCCTACCATAGAATACGTGGACTCTGGCATTGATGCATCGTGGTAGGTGCCTTTTCCGGGAACACCTGTGCTTATTTTCTCCGTCAGGTACATAAGTCCCCCGCACTCGGCATAAATAGGCATACCTGAAGCAGAAGCCATTTTAATATCCTGGCGCATGGACTCATTAGCTTCAAGTTCGGCTGCAAAAAGCTCGGGATAACCACCCCCGATATAGAGCCCGTCAACCTCAGGAAGCGAGGAGTCTTTAACAGGACTGAAGTAAACAATATCTGCGCCTGCAATTTTCAGAAGGTCGATGTTATCTTGATAATAGAAGTTGAAAGCTTCATCCAGTGCGACACCTATCTTCGGCTTACAGATTTCGGCATTGGGAATAAAAGAAAAAACACTATTATCAGGGCTTTTCAGGGGTTTTGCACTGCTTGCGATTTCCAGGAAGCGGTCTACATCAATTCCTCTGTTAATGATTCCCTCAATACCTTTTAACCTGTCTTCAAAGCCTTCGTCTCCAAGCCGTCTTCTGCCTTCGAGAGCCGGCATAAGTCCCAGATGGCGCATGGAAATTTGCATTGACTGATCCCTTGGAACTACCCCTATAACCGGAACGCCGGTATAGTATTCTATTGCCTCTTTTGCTTTTTCGGCATGGCGACGGCTTCCTATGTTATTAAGGATGACTCCTGCAATCTCCACATCAGTGTCGAAATTTTTGTATCCGCTGACAAGGGCAGCGCTAGAACGGGTAATGCTCCGGGCATTGATTACCAGAATTACCGGGCAGTTAAGGATCTTCGCTATCTGGGCAGTGCTTCCCAGGTCGCTTAAGCTTTCAAACCCTTCGTAAAGCCCTCTTACCCCTTCGATTACCGCAATATCAGCCTGGTCTCCGATTTCACAGGCATGGGTGTAAACATCCAGAATCCCATTCTCGTCCATAAGGTAGCCGTCAAGGTTCCGGCAGAACCTGCCAGTTATTTCAGTATGATAGCTTGGGTCGATATAGTCCAGGGCGACTTTGAAGGGCTGGACTTTATATCCCCTTGAAACGAGGGCGGCCATCAGGCCCATGGAAATTGTTGTCTTGCCTGAAGAGGAACGGTCTGCAGAAATAAGGACCCTGGGAATACTTCTTGCTCCTGTTCCGGCTTGTTTGTCGTTAGACATTTTTCAATACCCCTTATATTATTTACCCGGTAATCCGCTTTGCCTGGAAGTTATTGGAAGTTATGTAATCTGGCAGTTTATTGTCATTGCAACTCATCGCAACTTTATTGTTACTGAGGTTTATTTTGTCAATTCCCTCAACCGTTCGTCACTCAGAGAGTCAGCTGTAACTCTTTTTTCATTTTCAAGAATTGCTTTTCCAAGCTTGCGGTAGATGTCTGCAATATCGGATTCAGGAGCCTTTTCCATTACCGAGTAGCCTTTCCGTTCACAGTCCTGAACTGCCTGCCGCTTCGGGATAAAAGCCATAAGCTGGCTGCCGATCTCCTCGGCAAACTTTGTAACAATTTCTTCTTCCCTGTCCGCATTTCTGGAATTGCAAATTATCCCGCTGAGCGGCATTCCTATCTTGGAAAGGCCCTTGCAGATGTTATTGGCTGCATAAAGGGGCATGTATTCCCCTGAGGTCAGGACATAAGCCTCATTTACGAAACCCTTCCTGACAGGCGCCACAAACCCGCCACAGACAATGTCGCCGGGCACATCATAAATTATAAAGTCCTGCTCTTTTAAGAGGTCTCCTGAAATGCTTTTCAGTTTCTGGATAGCAACGATGATGCCTCGCCCTGCACAGCCTATGCCAGGTTCCGGACCGCCTGCTTCCACGCACCTGACTCCTGCATACCCTTCAAAAACCACATCTTCTTCCTTCACATCCACGCCTTCGCGAAGGAGGTCGAGGATGGTTGGAATTCTCCTGCCTCCAAGCAGGGTGATCGATGAGTCGCTTTTAGGGTCGCAGCCTATGATCATGACTTTCTTTCCTGCTTCCGCACAGGCGGCTGCAACGTTTGAAGCCGTACTGGACTTGCCTATGCCGCCTTTCCCGTAGATTGCTATGATCTTTTGTTTTTTCAAAGGATCTGCCTCCTGATTTTAGTCCATCTCTTCTCGCTCATACTTCCTTTGCAACTTCCCTTAAAGTGGCTCCAAACTCGGATTCCACTATTTCACTGACTCCCAGGGTCTTCGGGTGAAGGTCGATTTCAACCAGAACATGCTCATGCCCCATCTCTTTTAAGGGCAGGACCTGCCTTGGCCCATTGGTAATTGAAATCAACTCCATATGCCGTATATTCTCCATAGGGATCGCATGCGGAACACCGGTAATGACCGCAAAATCGTAATCACTATATTTTTCCTTAATCAGTTCGCTGACCTTTTCTCCGGCAACAGGATACTCGTCCATTCCGCCGATGATTTCGTGCACGTCAATCCCATGTGCTTTCAGGTCCCGCATTATGTATTCGGCATGCTGTCTTACTCTCGGAAGCCCGAGATCGGGATCGAGATTTGCCATATTAACAAGGTTTTCCTTTTTCCCGAGAGCTGCTGCAACCTCGTTGACTGCAAGCGTAATGTCTGCAAACATGTAGCCGGTTTCTTTTTTGGCGTTCATGATGATAAGGCCCTTCTTGCCTTCCTTAAGGAGCTGGATTAAACGCCTTGCAACCTTATATTTGACATCTCCGCGGGAAGGGGCAAGGTATTCCCTGCTTGCAGCCCCAAACCGCTTTTCCACTTCTGTGGCTTTTGCGAGGAGGTATTCCTGGCGCTCGAACTCTTTATGGTCGATAATCCCGGCATCAAGTGCGGATTCCAGGGCAAAGAGCACGCCTCTTGTATTGTTGTGGTAGCCTGCATGCACCTCAACTTCAATTACAGGGACATCAGGGTTTGCCTCGAGTACGGCTTCATGCATTTCTTCGCCTATGATCATGCTGGCACAGGTTCCGACAACGCCGATAATTTTAGGGTTGAAGAGTTCGACTGACTTGTTTATCAGCTCTACAAGCCGGTCATGCCCTCCGAAAACGAAACCGTTCTCATCAAGGCCTGTAGTGACGACATGTATGCCATCTTCTTCGAGCAGCCTTGCATGTTTGAAAGAACAGCCTGGAGGCCCGTGCAGGATAGCGACATCGACATTTAAGTCCCTGAGAGTATAAAGAGCCGCAACGATGGAACTCGGACGGGGATGGATGATTGAAATCTCTTTTCCAGCCATGAAAAATCCTCTTATTGTGATAATGGGGATACCGATAGGAATGATAAAGTGCCTTTCCTTCAGAAGATTCCTATATTTCGCGGGATCTGGACTACCGCCTGTACCGCAAGATAAGTCGGAAACAGGATCAGTTGAAGTTTTAATAAGTAATGGAAACGGATACAGATTGGAAGAGCCTGTATAAAACTGTATCATAAAAATTTCAGCAAATTGCCTGCAGCCTGATCTGACCTGCATCTACTGACATAAATTCAGATCCGATATTGTTATCCGGGGCAGGAATACTCGGCAATTACTCAACAATTAATCAGCAAAGCACTTTGCAAAGGAAATCTTTAACGGAAGCACTTTACTGAAGAGAGTATTATATCGTCCCCGCCTGCAAGTTTCGACGCTTTCGAGAGCCCTTCCGGAAGGCTATCTGCGTAAGAGATATTTGCGGTAGCTATTGTTTTCATCCGTTCTCCTACCAGGATAATCTGCCTGCATTTTGTACCGAATTTTTCCACGAAACCCTGCACTGACCTGGGGGGCAGCCCCTCACAGACCTGAGAGGCTTCTTCTCCGAGGACAAGGATAATACTTCCCTTTTTTTCATCCTTTTTCTTCAGGAGGGCATACTCAAGGGCCTTTTCGGCAGAAAGAATATCCATGCCGGAGTTGGAATTATCTATAAGGGCAATACCATTTATTTCTCTCTCCTGCATCCTGCCTGAGAGTCCCCTGAATTCCTCAAGCACTGTAACAACAGCTTCACGTTCAACTTTAAGCTCGAGAGCAGCTGCCGATGCTGCGATAAATGCAGTCATGTAAGCCGAAATATTGTATCCTGGAAGCAGGGAAGCTGAGAAAATTTCAGCTCCTTTTTGCATAAAATGAAGCACAGAGCCTGAGGATGTCTGGGAAGCTGGTACTTCCGATAACTGTGGTGATACTGATGAAGCTGACAATCCTGAGGACGTTAACAATCCTGAAGGCACTGCTGGTGCTGTAATGTTGTACCCGGTTTCCAGCGCAAAATCGGCGACCTGGTCTGCCGTTTCAAAAAGCTTAGCATTGAAAGGGTCTTTGAAGGTTAGAACCTTTGCCTGACTCTTTTTTGCGGCTTTAAGGGCATTTTCGGCTCCTGCATTAATGAGAAGGGTACTTCCTGGCTTTGCATTCCTGACAAGCTGGAGTTTTGCCTCGCTTGCAAGGGCAGTATTGTTTGCAATCCGATAGTCAGGCGAAAGGGTTGTGAGAACCCCGAAAGCTGCAGTCCCGGTGCCTCCGATGGAGATTTCGAAGATAAAAAAATCCGGCCTTAACCCGGCATCAAAAACCTTCTCAACGGCCACAAGAACGCTTCCTGGAGTTATGCTCAAGCCGCTGCTGATAAGGGAAGAAATACCCCCTTTCCAGTATTCAAGTCCCCGCGAAGTGTGCAGCGCTACTTCAAACCGTCTGGAGAGCATATCCGCAAGGAGGGATGAAGTGCTTGTTTTTGCTTTTACACCCGTAACCTCGACCGTTTTTATACCTGAAAGCCTTGAATCGTCTTTGAGGATTTTCCCGACAATCTCGTGATGGGAGAGGACTCTTATTTCTTCTGCTCTGGCTTCCTCAAGCATTGGATAGGCAGAGTCCAGGTGTACAGGCGCTACAAGAAGATCGAATCCGGACGCAGGAAGAGGAGTTTTTGAGCAGCGTATCCCGTGCTTTTCCTCAAGCTCGAGCAGCAGTCCAGGATCGACTGTCCCGTAGACATCTATTCCAATCACTTTATTTCCAGCGGCTGCAAGTTTTTTTGCTATAGGAATGCCGCCGTGGGTCAGGTCGAGCACGGCGAACTTCTTCCGAGATAGGTCCATGATGAAAACCGGACCTTGATACTGAATTTAGAGGACTTCCTGGACCCGTTTAAACACAAGGTCAGCGACAAGCTCATCGGCCCCTATAGGCTTTGCATAGCAGAGAGGAACCGCCTTTCCGTCAATTTCCAGGGTACCGCAGCCCTTTTCATCAAGATTCAGGATCTGCGGTATATCCTTTGTGATATGAACTCCCGACGCCAGGAAAACCGGCACTGCTGCAATTTTTGTCACGCCAGTCCCTGAGAAGCCTTCAATTGCCACTTTCAGGGATGGTTCACTGTTTTCCATAAAGCCGGCCCTGACAATAACATCAGAGTGCTTCCGGGCGATGTAATCTGCAATCTGAGTGACTACTTCCTTATTGTAAGGCAGCTTGCTCCCATGGCCTATGGCCAGAATTCCGAGTTTTTCTGTCATTTTTAAAACCTCAATCTCAGTTTGAGCTTAACACAATTATTCGGATTTGTAACATTGAAGAGTTTAACATAGTTAGGATTTATATGATATAAGGATAATGGCTTCCAGGACTTATTTAGTATAAAAAATTAAAGTGTTAAGGCTTTTAGGAAAGGATAGCTAAATAAGCTATGAGTATAAAGAAGCTAATATATTAAACCATTATTCTATAAAAGGATTATAAAAGTAATAAGCCTTGGTTTCATCAACCAGATTAAGAAGTAGATTAAAGAAGTAGATTTCGAATACTGTGGAATAATAACAACTGAATACAAATAGACGACCAAAAAATCAATGCAAGACTTTTCACAGGCAAATGGTTTTTGCGGAGTATTTCCTATTATTTCCCATATTATCCCTGAAGGCAGGCTCGGCAGAGAAATAATAGATTCAAGGCTTCTTCTGAGCGGGGATGCTACCGGGTTTGTAGACGCTTTTACCGGGGAAGGCATATGCTTGATCAAGACAACTTGTGCTGCAGAAGCAGTTGTCGATCTTGTGATGTAGGACCAGAAGTTAAGTAACCTTAAAGTGTATAAATCGAATTGCAGGACGGAATTCGACAACTACCTTGCTAGTTCTCTTAAAATGAAGAAAATAATGCATCGCTTTCCAGAAACCTCTTTCCGACTGGCTATTAGCAACAGGGATATCCTGGATAAACACCTGGATGAAGCAGTAATCAATAGAAAACATGAAGACTATATCAACTTGGTTGTTACTTAATTTTTGTCTGACTGAACTGCCTACAAGACAAAGTTCCTGACACTGGAAGGAGTCAGATACTTTTTAATATCTTCTGGAATCGTTAAAATCTGGCATTGATTCCTCTGGCAGTTGACCACTATTGTCTAAAAACCAGAAAATAATAAAAAGTCTTGGGGGTTTAAAACTGGGAAACGAAATAATAGAAATGGCGATAACCAACGTGTTTAAAAGATTGGACATTACCTATGTGAATGATAACACGTACAAACGGCTTTTTGATATTGGCTTACAGTACGAATATATTGAAAGTGAACTTTTAGAACAGCTGATTGAAGCAGAACTTATTATACTTCTCGGGGAAAGCTTTTGAAGCTTGTTTTTAATTCCTTTTCTCTTCCGAGTATATACAAACACGTTCGAGCCTTCCCGACACGTTCAAAGAGGGCCGGGGAATCAATCAATCAATCAATAATTCAAAGAGATTTCGAGGAAAAACTCATTCAGGTTAACGAAGAAAAATAACCAATAGCAGTAAATTTAAGCCTCAAGATACCGAATTGTCAACCCGAATTTGACAGATTCTGCTAATTGATTCTGCTAATTAGCAGAGTATTTTACTACAAAAAACGCATTGTATCGACATAGAATCTTTCTGAAAAATGAAAAAGGTCAAAAACAAAAAACATATGAAATAATTTTAAATTTTATAAAGAAAGCAGAAACATGAAGCCCATTTATATATACTAAATATATGCTTCTGTCAAATAAGGGTTATAAAATATATGCTTCTGTCAAATAAGGGTTATAAAATGTATGCTTCTGTCAAATAAGGGTTTCAACCTTATTCTGTATTTTTGTCAGCAACAGCAGTTGATAGCTATGAAACTAAATTGAGAGTAGAGTTTTCCACTCTCATTTCTCACTTTTCTGATATAGAATATTACTGTACCTTTAATGTGTCTATGTATCTTTTCACATTCAGCTATCTTTTTATACTGCTTATAGAAGAACTCAGATAGTTGAAGTTTCAAGCTATTGGTTCTCAATTCGATTGCGTAAGTCCTAAGAAATGTAGAATGTTAGGTGGTTCCATATTAAACCTGTATTTTCCAAAGCTTGAGGTTTCGAGGATCTGCTGCTTTATATAATATAATGTACTCAGAAGACTATTACTGTTTTCAGACTCCATATCGCCGGCATAAGGGTGGATATTTTCTTCAAGGGTATCCAGAAGTCTTGAATCAAGATCATATATAAAGTAAGTATCCAGGATAAGAAGATTTGAGATCTGCTCATAGAACCCTATAAGTTCTCTAAACCAATCAATAACTCCATAATCCGTTGTGTACTTCTTTCTGTTGAGGAACCCGAGATAACTGGAAATAGTGTTTATAAGATTTTCAGTTAGCCCGTTATCTGAAAATACAATTGGGAAACGCTTTAAAACCGCAGGAGCTACAGAACTTAAGTACATCATTTCAGACTTAGAAACAGCGGGAAAGAGTCTGGCAATAGAGCTGTTAAGCACTGCAGTAACATAAGGATACTTTTTCTGATCTTTGAGAACAATACCGCAGCCTTCTTCAAATACATGATTTCCGACAATATCGTATGCAGCATGTAGATGATAGCCTTCACTGGCAATGATTTTAGGCGTGTTTAAGTACTCAAGAAATTTCCGTCCATTTATACTATAATCTACAGCGTTAAGCGGAGAGGTATCGTGACGAAACTCCTTTTTGAATTCCATAATCCTCCTGTAAGTCAGAGGGAATCTGTCCTTTAGCTCTGGGGGAGGAATTACTCTGTACTTTTTCCGTCTGCCCTCATCGGATGGCTCATAGGGAAGGATAAAACGGTAAAGTGAAGGGTGAAATGCAAATTTTTCGGAAAATGTCTGTGGTATATAGGGATAGACAAGTTCAGGTTCTGAAAATACGGGTTTACAGAGGCTTTTGCAAAAATAAGATAAGTTCGAACCGCCTTCCTCAGAAATGTAAAGCCTGTGCAACAAACTATTTTTTGTGTTTACACCCCCAAATATGCTTTCGGAGATGTCTCCAAGTGTAACCTGGCTTTTAGAGATGTTTCCTACAATTCTATTTTCATTGAGAATCATATATTTTCACTTCCGTAGATGTATATTGAGCTATTTTGTTCTGTGCTTTTATTTTCAAGGTTGGAACAGCAGGATTGAACACATAAAGTGGCATGACTATCTCAGAACTTCGGATTTTGGTAGTGTCCGTAAATTGGTGATTAATTCTGGCAAAAAGGGCACATTTCTCATGTTTATAAGAAATAGAGAGAGATTCTTATGTTTACGGTTTTCAGTAACTACCCCACAACCCGTATTTTTAGATTTACATAAAAAATATAAAAATCAGTCTGAAAGAACCTTCGCTGATGATGTATTCTATCTAGTGCAGGGCTTCCAAAATAAATCCCTTATTTAGCGAGAAATTCCTTGGTCTATAGATCTATTCAAAAGCTAGGCTTATGGACATACTTTGGAATCGCAGTACTAGAGTCATCTCAAAGAAGTAGTTCCATATCGAAAATGCATTACTTACCCCACCAGCTTAAGTCTTAGAAGCTTATGATATTAAAAGTTGTTGAGCTTGTATTAGAAATGTTTATATGAACACCTAAATAATACAGGGAAACTCTAATCAATATTTTAATCTAGTGTCGCAACTTGAGGCCACGAGCTATTTATCATTCAGCTTCAAGAGAGAGTATATAGAAACAAGAAAAGTGTGAATCTCAGAATATTTGAAAGTAAGATCCACTAAAACACGGATTTAAATATTGGGGATACAAACTCAAAAACACCCATAATGCTTACGAACGAATTCCAATCTTTCACTTCTAAAAATAAAAACGCTTCGTTTTCATAAAGCGTTTTTATTTTGTATTTTCAATGCTTAATCGATTAGAGATTATAAATAGTAGTAATTATTCAGCTGGGAATAAATCGTTATTCCCGCTTCATATGATCTTATTCCGTAGTCACTCCGTCGAATTCCGCTTCATTGGCTTCGGCTTCTTTCTTCGTGGCGCGCATGATTCCATCTTTATGATGCGCCGGCGAATAGATTGTATAGAGTTTCAGATCATCCGTTTTCGAAATGTTGATGATGTTGTGCTGCGCACCAGCAGGCACCACCACCGCAAACCCGTCACCGACTTCATATTCGTTGCCGTCAATTATGCACTTTCCTTGCCCTTTCTCAAAACGGAAAAACTGGTCGTTTTCCTTATGCACTTCCATCCCGATTTCTTCCTCAGGCTTGAGGCTCATAAGTACCAATTGGCTGTGCTTTGAAGTATAGAGCACCTTGCGAAAATAGCCATTTTCCAAAGTGGCCTCTTCGATATTAATAGAAAATCCTTTCATAGATATATTAATTGAATATTAATTATATATAAAACCGACCTTCCACAGATATTCTCAAGAAAGTAACATTTTTCTTGCTATCGTTTTTGGATATTTGCTCAAAAATTTGCAATTATTATCTCAACTGAAACTTCCTGAAATAGAGATTAGAAGCTTTCAATGAAGGTACCAGATTGAAAAGTGTAAGACATTTCAAAAAACATGTTTGAATAAGCAGGGCAATTTTCAGAAAAAAACAATAGCAGAAAAAATTGTGAAAATTGAAAGGACATCTGCGGAAAGTCAGATAAAATTATTCGAGAGCAAATTCGAAGTATATGAACCAATAGAGGCAGTTAGAAATTCACAAATAAGTGTCTGTAGCCAATGTCCTTTCCTTTAATCATTCTTAACTTAATTGGGAAGAATATAGATAAATTCTTGCGCTTAGAGATTTCAGTAATCCCCAACCAGATTTTCACTCCCTCTAAGAAAGATACTCTCTTGAAAACATTTCTACAGTCAGAAGGAAGTAGGAGAGGAGAAGGGGACCTATAACAATTCCTATCAATCCAAAAAGATATACCCCTATAACAATCCCGAGCAGGGAGAGAAAAGGATGAATTTCTCCAACCTTTTTCTGAATAATAGGCCTGAGAAAATTGTCCATGACACTTGCAAAAAGCCCTGCGATAAGGATAGCAAAACCTGCAGCATAGTCTCCCTGAAGAAGCTGAATAATGGTTGCAGGAACCCAGACTAAAGTTGATCCTAAAACGGGTACAAAAGAAACAATTGTTGCGATAAAACCCCAGAGAATAGCTCCCTGGATTTTAAATGTGAGGAAGGTAATGGTCAGAATTGCACCCTGGACAAGGGCTACAGCTCCGCTGGAGGTAATAGTTGTCCGGACAATTCTGCTGAATTCATCCATGAGAGTGGCTGTATTTTCTTCATTGAACGGGACTGCCACATAAACTTTGCGTGCGAAAGCCGAATCCTCTCCTACTAAAAGATAGTAAAGCAAAAAATACATTAGCAGAAGGCCTATGGACTGCTGGCTGAGGCTCTGGATTGAACCCAAAATGAAATTGCTTGAGTAATTGACGGCTCCAGAAGCAACATCCATAACTCTTTCCTGTATCTTCGTCTGGAGAGTATCGAGAGGAATATCCATTCTTGAAAGATAATGAGAGAGAAATTGGCCGCCGGCCTGAATAGATGCAACAATAGATGTCTGGTTAAGTAAAAGCTGCTGGATTTCACCAATAATTATACTCAGAAGAAAAAACAATGGAATCAGTACAACAAATATTGAAATAATTATCACCAAGGCTGCTGCAAATTGATTTCTAATTCTGCATCTCTTTACAAAAAAGTGATAAAGAGGTCTGAATATGATGTAAAGGATAAAAGCCCCAAAAAAATAATTTAGATATGGAAGTGAGGCATAAACAATAACCGCAGTCAGGATGATAATGATTAGTAGGGCCAGCGCCATTTTTGCTATTCTTTCCATTAAATCTTAATTGGGTTTTCTATTATAAAAAACATACAAGTTTAACAGTTCCTCACTTTCTGCCAAAAAATTGACATTTTTAATATCTTCCGGGATAAGCAAAATTTATCATTGAGCCATTCGAAAGCATGAGCAAGATAAATGAAAGTGAAAACTGTTAGAATGAAGGCGCAGACCTGAAGAAAAGGCAAAATCCAGAGGCTGCAAGTCGTAGTTTACTTGAGCTTAACTTGTGACTCACACTTTTCCCTTACAACCATAACAGGAACCTTTGAGTGACGAACCAGATTTCCTGCAACGCTGCCCAGAAGCAACCTGTCTAGTCCTGTTTTTCCGAGAGTGCCCATAATAACAATATCCATTTTTTCCTCTTCAGCATACCGGATCAGCTCGTCTGAGGGATCGCCTTCAAGCAGGACAGATTCTACATTAATTCCTTTCATCTCTCCTAAACCTTTTACAGAATTTACAGCCTGCTGCCCTTGTGTTTTCAACGCCTCGTGTATTGACTCCCAGTAAGGATTCATACCCATAGGAGAAAAGTAATTCCCATCCATAGATAAGTAGGCCGTTGACACCACATAGACTGCATAAACCGTCCCTCCACTCAATCTAGCAAGCTCTATCCCTTTATCAACAGCCAGCCTGGAGCAGTCCGACCCGTCGGTTGCAATCATTATTTTCTCAAAATTAACAGTTACCATGGAAAATCCTCAATACAGTATTTTCGTGGAAGAAATATAATAGCATCGCGGTTCGCGAAGTGAAAAAGCCATAGAACTTTCAAGGAGTACATCCTTAAAAAACTTAACAGGGACGCAGCAGCTGATGAATGCTATAATAAGTCTGCAGAATTGGGGTAAAAATAAAATAAATTTTAGAGATTTATACTGATGGATAATCTTAGTAATATAGGACCCTCTTAAGCTCACGATCAAACTGAGCATTATTTCTCATTTTTTCCATTAATTAAGGTAATTAGTGGCCCTCCGAAAAAAGTACACCTTATATTCGATCTAAATTCCAATTAAACTCGTATAAAATCGTAAATATTATTAAAGAAGATTTTAAATCCTCCCCTAGTGATAAAATATGAAAGCTCCACTTATTTCACTAAACGGAGATTTCAAATGGGAATTGTTATCCGAAATTAAATGTTTTTGCTTTGAGATTTTGCAGACAAATAATTGCGAAGAAGGGCATCCTGCCCCTCCCAAAATAAGTGCCTGCTATTAAAATTATCCTTCTGAGCATGTTTTTTTCCTTAAAAAAGAAAGGAATTACAAGCTGGCTCTGAAGAAAGGAATAAAGAATGGGATATTAACTGAGGACCAATGAATTTGAATTAAATGAAGATACTAAGGGGTCGTTACGAAATAACATAGGCAACACATAATTATTTTGGGATTAAATCGATGAGCATGTTTGCGAAAACATTTGTGTACTGTATAAACAAGTGCCTAAGTTATTTCGCGGAGGGTCCTTAGCAGATATTTTTTGCAACAGAGCCCTTACAGGTAAAGGTGCGTAGTTAAGTATGTGAAAATGAGGGATAGATAGATGTACCGCGCCAGCTTTCAATATATCTCAGAAGCTTGCATAGCACTTTATTGGCATTAAAAAACCCTTAATTACAGGGCCTCTCGGAAGTAGGATGGCTAAATGCCTTGGAATGGTGTATACGAGGTTTGTACATGGTTAGAATTGCTTCCAGGTATACACACGTGGAAGGCTCTTGGTCCCATCCAGTCCTTGCTTCCTTAGAACCATAAGAAAATTCTGGGTATAATGAAAGCGGGGGCGCGAACATATTCCGCTACTTATAGTGGAATTCGCCCGTGAAATTTTGA
>NZ_JAVKPK010000070.1:0-18370 GCF_031461075.1 Methanosarcina baikalica
ATAAAGTCAATTTCTGAAAAAAAATCAGACAACTTTGATGTTTTCCTTTTTGGCGTTGGATACAAATTCTTAAGAAATGAAAACGTTGCCGGATACATTCGCAGTATCTCAAGAATTTCTAAATCTGCTAAGGTTTTGAAAATCAACGACACTGATTTTGTGGACGCTGAATTGATAAAATGGTGCTCTGAATCTGGTATTCCAGTATCTTTTGGATTTATGTTCATGGCAAACACGGTTCCCAGGCATGAAGATAAAATCCTTTCTTTTACTAATATGGCAGAGCTCAGTAGGGGAGCAGATAAACTCGGAATTTTGAAGATGGATGTGGATAACCTTGGAAAAATATTTTCTGGAAGTTTCGATAAAAAAAGCACAGGTATTGCGAGAATATCAACAATGAGCACGATGCTTGATTTCTACTTTTCGGGAATCTTAAATAGAGTCTGTGAAAGGCACTATTTCCTGGATGAAGCAGACATTTGTGAAAACTGCAAGAAAGAAGCGGTCAAAATTGAACTTTCTCCTGAGTATGAAAATGAAGCTCCTGAAATCGTCTACAGGATGAAAGATGAAAAACCTGCCTGCAACTTGTGCTTTGAAAAGAAAAGTCCTGCGATCTATGAAAACTATGCTGGAGGCGATGACTTATTGATAATTGGTCCCTGGGATCTTATCATACAGCTTGCTAAAGACATAAGGGAGACCTTTAAAGACTTCACATGCCAGAATCCAGACGTAACTATTTCGGCTGGAGTTTCAATCATTAACAAAAAGTTCCCTATCGGAAGAGCTGCTTTATTAGCGGATGAAGCTCTGCAAAAGTCAAAAAATAATGAAAAAATCATCAAAACTTACGAAAATAAAAAAGATAGTATCTCTGTTTTCGGTGAAACTGTTTATTGGGAAACAAAAGAAGATTTGAAGGGCTTTTACGACCTTTTAGATTTTTCAAAATATCTTGAAGAACTTATTGAAAATAAACAAATTTCGAAAGGTTTTGTTTACTCCTTGCTGGAAATGTGGAATTCTAATTTTGGATACGATCAAACATTGAATAACAAGGTAAGGCGTGAAAAGAAATGTTACGTGCCTTATCTCAAGTATCAACTGGCAAGAAATGTCCGCAAAGAGAATTTGAGAGAAGATCTCGACAAGAAGATCCAAAAAAATTTTCCGTGGATCAAAATTCCGGTATCATGGGTGAGTTTGAGGACGAGGTGATGTTATGGGACAATACAGAGAAAGAAGTGACAACAGGGGACGAAGTGACAATAACGAAATAGGGAAAATCCTTGATGAAATCGGTAAACTCGAGATGCTAAAAGATTTGAGCATTAAATTGATCGCAGATGAAAACGGGTATGCAGACAAGATTGCTCACACACTGAGAAATATGAAAACGGCTCAATTAAGACGCTTTTTTGGAGCTATCAAATTAATTGAAAGAACAATTGAGGAAGAAAATTCCGAAAAAGCATGGGATGAGGTGGAAGCAGAATTCTACTTGCTTAAACCCAAAATTGCTTACGCCAAAGGTAGGAAATTAATTCCGGAGGAATTTTATCAGGTCTTGAAGGTTTCCCTAAACAAGATAAATGTAGGAACCAATGAAGACAAAATCGAGAATTTTAAAAGGTTTGTTAAATTCTTGGAATCGATAGTCGCTTATCATAAATTCTACGGTGGTGATTAAAATGACCATACAGTTTCAGGCTAACTTCCTTCTCAAAGGAACAATTACTTGTGAAACAGGATTACATATAGGGGGAACTTCAGAAGGTATAGAGATTGGTGGACTTGAAAACATAGTGATAAGGGATCCTAAAACCGACCTGCCGTTTATCCCTGGATCTTCATTAAAAGGTAAGATGAGAACTCTTCTTGAGTTAAGTTATAAGGATTCAAGTGAGAATATCATCAAAAATAAGGGCGAACCCTGTAAATGCGGGAAATGCATCCCCTGTAAAATATTCGGTTCTTCAGCTCCTGATAATAAGTCTAAAGATGATGATAGGCAGCAAGGGCCTACACGCCTTGTAGTAAGAGACAGTTTTACCACTGTAGTAAAGTTGGAAACCGAACTGAAGTCTGAAAACACAATAAACAGAATCACTTCCGAAGCTAATCCGAGAAGCATGGAAAGGGTTCCCAGAGGAACCCAATTCAAATTTGAAATGATCTTCAGCATATATGAAGAAGAAGATTACAGCAACTTCTTAAAACTTATTGACAGCATGAAACTGCTGGAAGATAGTTACCTTGGTGGAAGCGGAACACGTGGATATGGCCAGATACAGTTCAAAGATATATATGTCTTAAAGAGACCTGCAGGGTATTACACTTCAAGCGCTAAAGAGATAGAGATCAGCAACTTTGGATCTCTTACAGACATGCCAAAAGATGATGAATTTCTGGCCAGAATAAAATGAATTTTATCTTTCCGGAAGGATCGCTAATGATAATTTACATTGAGCCCAGATCCTCATTTCGACCTATTTCATCAGATACTCTTTATGGTGCAGTAGTCAACACTCTTCAGACCTTGTCTCAAGACTTTGACGAACTGTTACCTTCTACAGAGAAACCTCCTTTCCTGATATCTTCAGCTTTTCCCTTTGTACAGGGTTCAGAAATAAACCACTTTTTCCCTCGGCCTCTTGATAAAATGCAGGAAAATAGTAGCATAGATAACGCTTTTCGTAAAAAAATAAAAACAGTACAATACATACATGAAACTATTTTCGAGAAGTGGATTAATGGAGAGATTAACGAGGAAATTCTGAGCAAAAATTTCGATAATTATCAAGCCAGTGGAGGGCTTTTATACCCAAAGGATTTGAATTTGGATTTCAGTATAAAATCTCTTGACACCGCAAGAAATTCCCTTAACCGACTAACACATTTTTCCGATTTCTTCTTTACCTCTGGATATTACTATAGAAACGCAGGTCTTTTCTTCATGGTTTGGTTTCTAGATCAGAAATCTGAATCAAAATATAGGGATCTTTTGCTTGGAAGCTTCAATTTCCTTAGAGATCGAGGATTTGGAGGAGATGTATCTGTTGGGAAAGGACACTTCGAAATTTTTGACATCAAAGATCAGGAAATCATAGACGAACCTGCAGATGGAAATCGTTTTATTTC
Organism: Methanosarcina baikalica; assembly: GCF_031461075.1. Classification (NCBI taxonomy): domain Archaea; kingdom Methanobacteriati; phylum Methanobacteriota; class Methanomicrobia; order Methanosarcinales; family Methanosarcinaceae; genus Methanosarcina; species Methanosarcina baikalica. The sequence goes on from NZ_JAVKPK010000070.1 coordinate 3,148, forward strand.
TCTTTCCAAGTACCTACCAACCTCAGATGAAATAAAAGCATTTCAGGAAAAAAGGAATCTGTGGTATGATTTTTACACCAAAAGAGGCAGGGACTCCAGCGGTAGGATAAGGAAAAAAGTCCGATTTTTCTTGGAAGGGTCTACATTTCCGGACCTGAACAAAGATGTTTACGGAAAAGCAATTTCTGTGGATAAGGAAGCTGTAGAATTCGGATATTCTTTCAATATGAGGATGAGGGATTAACGTGACAAAACTTATCCTTGAAACCATTTCACCTATCCATATCGGAAGCGGGGAGATCTATTCAAGTGCAGAGTTTCTCTCTATGGGAAACACGATTCACAGAATGGACATCAACAAGATCTACAGCCTACTTAGTGAGAAGGAAAGAGAAGTATTCGTGGATTATCTAGAAGATCAGTACTTCAGGCTTGACGATTTTTTCAGAGGGAAGAATATCTCCATTACTGCGTCCAAACTTTATTCACTGGAAAAGAAAGGGCAAATACCTCGAGAAATCAAAGAGCACATCAAAACTGGAATGAAAGGCTACCTTCCAGGTTCATCCCTTAAAGGAGCAATAAAAACTGCGGTTATGAACACTTTTATGGACGAGAAAAAGATTGAAAAAATAGCAGAAATATTCGATAACCCAGATACCAGAAGAAGAAATGGGGAAATCCAGAGATTTGTCGAAGATGTTTTTTCCAGTGGAGGAAAGCAGAGCTCCTATTCAGATTTCATGCGTTTTGTACAAATTACCGATTTTATACCTGTAAATCGGCTTTGTGTTTCGGAAGTAAAGTCCCTAGAAGTCAATGATGGCATAGATAGCACAAATAAATGGTACTGGTACCAGAGAAATTATAAAGTCGTCCAGAGTTTCCTGGAAACGATTGGAATAGGCGAGAAGCTGGAAGGAGAAATTCATTTTACTTATAATGATGACGTTCATTACCCCCTTGGACTAAAGGGAAAAGCAGATATTTTGAATATAGAGGAAATTAAGTATTTCATTTTCAACTTCTCAGCCGAAATAATAAAATATGAAATTTCTTTCGCGAACAAATACAACATAAATTTCCTCCTCGACTTTTACCGTAAACTCATGAAGCTAAACACTCCAGAGTCTCCGGTCATCAAACTGGGGCATGGAGTAGGGTATCTTGGAACAACAGTAGGTCTGGAAATCAAAAAACAGGACCATGAAGTCTTCGAACAAGTGAGAAAATCTCTTCGTGGAAGATCCTACGATTTCGAATATCCCAAAACCAGAAGAATTGCGATAGAAGAAAACGTACCTATGGGCTGGTGTAAAATTTTATGATGCTAGATACAGCTGTTCTAATACTCAACACCGACAGACCGGTGAAAGAACCTGTCGCAAAACTACGTGGTTTTATCGGCAATCAGTTTCCCGATTATTCGCTGCTTCATCACCACGTTGAAAATGGTTACCTCTGCACCTATCCTAAAGTTCAGTATAAAATAATCGAAGGCACTCCTTTTATGGTTGGAATAGACGAGGGTGCGAAAGTCCTGAAAGAAATTTCAGGTGACATCAAAAAGTTAGAATTAGGAAATTCTGTTTATAAGGTCTCAAGTAAACAGATCAATGAACAAGAAGTTGAAGTTGTTTCTCAACGAGTGATGTATAATTATAGTTTTTTAACTCCGTGGTTTGCTTTAAACCAAAAGAATTACGCCAAATTCATGGAAATGAAGGATTGGCGTGAAAAGAAGCTATTTCTAAATAACATCCTCGTAGGAAACCTACTTTCGATGTGCAAGGGATTAGGTATAATTGTTAATTCTAGATTAAACGTACACAGTCGTCTCAACGAGGAAATAATTGAATTTAAAGGTATTCCGTTTACAGGATTTACTGGAGAATTTACAGTTAATTTCAGAATTCCTGATTTTTTTGGTATAGGTAAAAATACGTCTCATGGATTTGGAACAGTAAGAAGAATAAAGGAATTGGAACAATAAAAATTAATGTGATTTATAATTGCTGAACATAAGTGAATGGAACTTCCATTAATAGGTGGAATTGATTGTGAGCTCATTATTTTGGCTAAAAAGATCAATGGTAGAAAAGGAAGTTTGGATAGGGCTCTTTATATTTGGATTATTCTCAATGTTGGCTGACACAGCAGGTGATTTTGGGCATAATAGGTTGGCTGCCTTTTTTCGAATTATCGGGATGTCACTATTTGTTTTATCTTTTGTAGGTGATTATATGCTAAGATGGATGGAAAAGTCCCTTTTGATTCCAATTATGTTTACCGAAGAGATGGACAATAACACCTCGCACAATATGTATGAGACCTTTGTTCGATCAGATCGAAAATTGAATAATGGATCTAAATTATTAGAAAAAATACCTTCTATGAAGTTCAAAGATCCAGTTATTAGTCTGGGTAAATTTAATCCGCGAAAATCGCACAATCCTGAAGACTGGATTTTAGCCTGGGATGAATTATTGAAAGAATGGGATAGTGGGATTGATAGGAAGTTAATGGAAAGACCACTTTCTAACGAAGGTTGCAGCTACCATATCTTTCCCCACGTTGCTTTACCATTAGCCTTTGCACTAGGAGCTTCAGTAAATTTAAGGAGACCGTTGGCTCTTTACCATTATCAAAGTTTTGATAATAAATTTTATAAGGTTCTTGATCTAAAGGATCCAAGAGAAGTTATCTATGAACGTGATCCCAGTGTTCCTATAGTTCCTCCTAAAACTATTCCCGAAAATCTTAACTTGGATGGCGGGAAAAAGTTAATCCTGCATATTATCATATCTGCTCGCCATATTGAAAACTTCCATCTGCATGAAGACTACCTCAATGCTACCAATGTTGCTATTGTCTATCCCACAGACCTAAGCCCTAAAGACAACTGGTTACCTTATGTTCAGGAAATAGTTCAAAGGGCAAAGCCACTGATTCATCGCTATGAGGATGTTGAGGTTTGCCTAATTTGTCCTTCAGTTATAGCTTTTGCACTTGGAATGGCATTCTCCAGAAAAGGATCTTTGAAAGTCTGCCATTATTTTAGTGATGGTAAATACAGGCCTGTATTTCCACTCTCTAAAATTGAAAGTCACCCCCCTTTCAGTTAATTTCAACAGTATAGAGAACGGATTTGCAAAACAGCTTCCAGCAAAACAAGGACTAAACCCCATAATAGGGAGTTTTTCATTCTTTCTGTAGCTTCAAAATATTTTCTGCTACAAAGATCAAAACCGAAGCCCTAAAATAACTCTAAAATTTATTATTTAACAGGGTGAAAATTATGAGCAGCGAAATTGAAAGTCCGGAATGTTGCCCTCGGTTTTATCCTGAGCCCTGGGATGGAAAAATCTTTGAATGGAACAATAAAAAGTTCATCAAGGATTCGGTTACTACGCAGTTTTACATGCCTCTAAACTTTGGAGAGGTAATAATGAGGATGAACGAGAAAGTTGCCAGAGCCGCGGCGGAAATGCCGGATTGGCTCTGTTTGTCGGATCATACCTCAGAAAGCAATATGGATCTTTATCTTGCTGTCGATAAAGAAGTGGACGGCGCCGAAAACGTAACATTGAGCGGGAAGTTTCTGAGCAAAGCGTATGAGGGAAGTTTTGAAAATACAGGAGAATGGTGCAGGGACTTTGAAGCCTACGCAAGAGGCAAAGGGCTTGCAGTCAAGAAATGGTATATGTGGTATACCACCTGTCCCGCCTGTGCCGAAAAATACGGGAAAAACTACGTTGTTATCGTAGCCGAAGTCTAAAATAAAAATAGAGTCATAATATTGCCGGTTTGCACCTTTCCCGGCTTTTAACTCTTTTAATTCTAGAAAGGCGGGCATGAAAAAACTGTAATTTCGTAATAAGTCCTTTAAGTTAGAGCCTATCCGAAAAGTGTTGTTACCTACTGTAACTTTTACAATTGACAATATGTACAACCTGAGAGGATGCCGATATTATAGGCCTATCGTAACTTTTCAACATGCGTTAATGATTTTTCGGATAGGCTCTTAGTCTCCTCGAGCGTAGCGAAACTCGGGCGGAAAAGCTAAAACTCTATAAAATTAGTCCTCTTGAGCGAAGCGAAAAGGACCTCGTGCTCCCGAAGCGAAACTCGGGAAGCGAAACTCGGGCGAGAAGGACAGCGTACTCCCGAGGCGCAGTTCGGGAAGAGAAAGTCACTTCTTTTGCTCTCTTCTCCGACCCCAACTTTTCTCAGTTCCATCTTCTTTTGGCTCTTTCCTTGTCCATTCACTCCTCGTAGTCCCTTCTCTTCTTTGCTCCGTTCCCTTACCCCAACTTTTTTCAGTTTCCTCTCCTTTTGGCTCTTTCCTTGTCCATACGCTCCTCCTTACTTTCGGCATTTTTTCATAGATTTCCTCTTCCTCTTCATCCAGGCCGAACCCGAGTTTGGAGCTTACGGAAGTTCTGGCTTGTCTGGCCTCGGCATAGTCAGGATTGATCTTCAGGGCTCTATCAATGGCTCTCAAGGCTTCTTCATTTTTTTCCAAACCGGAAAGAGCCATGCCTTTGCAGTACCAGGCATCGGCAGAATCAGGCTTTATTGATATCGCTTTGTTGCAGGCCTCAAGGGTTCTTTTATATTTGCCGAGCTTTAAATGGACAAGGCCTTTCCCAACCCAGGTCTTTGCATTGTCAGGGTTTATTTTGAGGGCAGCGTCATATGCTATCATGGCTTCTACAGGCCTGTTCAGACTGTAGAGGGCAAAGGCTTTGCCTTCCCATGTTCGGGCAAGTTGCTGGTCTAGTTGGAGGGCGGCATCATAGGCTTTTATAGCTTCTTCGTACCTGCCGAGGTCAGCAAGGACAGAGCCTTTTGCGTGCCAGGCGCCTGTAAGTTTCGGATTGGCAGCAAGGGCTTTTTCACAGGCCAGAAGGGCTTTTTCTTGCTGCCCGAGCTTGCAGAGAACTGAGGTTTTGATATTCCAGGTTTTGTCGCTGTCAGGTTTTATTTCAAGCAGACTGTCAAAAGCTTGCAGGGCAGCTTCCTCCATTTTGAGCTGCAGGAGCAAGAAACCTTTTTCATAAAGGTATCCCGGGTTTTCAGGCTCGATTTCAAGGGCTTTTCCAATTGCTTTAAGGGAGTCCCTATACATCTTGTGCCTTAGATAAACTGCGGCTTTCCCTGCCCAGGCACCTGCATCATGTGGGTTTTTTGCAAGGGCTTTTTCGTGGACTTCTAGAGCTTTATTAAGGCGTCCATATGCGGTTTCACCTGCCTTGCCTGCATCTTTCCTGGAGGTCCTGCTTGTTTTGCCTGTTTTGCTTGGCCTGCATGTCTTTCCTTTCCTGTCTGTCTTTCTTTTAGGGTTATTTTCCATAGTATCGGTCCGGTATTATTTTGTATGTGGAAACGCTTTTTTGTAAAGAGAATTTTGTAAAGAGAATAAAGTACATTCCAACCCTCCCCTGAAGGGCGGCAAATTCTCGGAGAAATCTTCTTTCAGACTCAGTTCTCTTATTTTAAACTGCTCCTGTGAACCTATTTCAAGTAACAGGGTGAGGGATTTATTCAGCAGGAGGAAAGAAATATTTTCGATGCATTCTCTTGCCTCTTACATATCCATCTCATTTAAATAGTGTTCATTATAATGACGATTTTTGTCTATGGGATCATTATTATAATGAAACTCATGGGAATAAACTGTACCTATAGTCAAAATCTTCAAGGATGAATCTCACACGCCTCTAAACCCCTTTCCCTCGATCTTTGCCAGAACCTCAAAACCTTCTCTTTTCGAACCCGGGGAGCCTCACTTCTGGGACGACCCTCACATTTCAAAGAGCATGCTAGAAGCCCATCTTGACCAGGAGCATAACGGTGCAAGCCGGAAAATCGCTGAAATTGAAAAAACGATCTGCCACCTGACTGCCTCAGGCATACTTAAAACCGGAGACATGGTGCTTGATCTAGGCTGTGGGCCCGGGTTATACAGCAGCAGGTTGGGTCGAGAAGGGATGAAGGCCACAGGCATTGACATATCCCAATTGTCCGTTGACTATGCCCGCTCTCAGGCTGAAAAGGAAGGGCTGGATATCGAATATATCTGTGCCGATTTTTTCAATATCGAGTATGAAGAGACTTTTGATATTGTTCTTCAGGTCTATGGAGAAATCTGCACTTTTTCCGATGAAAAACTGAGCCTGCTCCTTAACCTGATACACAGAGCACTTAAGAACAACGGAATTTTTATTTTTGACGTGTCCACACGGACGCTTCGCCTGCGAGAAGGGCTTAAAAACAGATGGTACGTTTCCGAAGGAGGTTCTGGAGGCCGGAAAAACACCTTGTACTGGAAGAGGGGTTCGATTACCCGGAAAATGATGTCTGGATGAATCAGTATATCGTTATGGATGAAGACTGCACAGTTAAGACCTACAGGCTCTGGCTGCATGACTATTCTCTTGAGACGGTAAGCCGGGTGCTTGAGCAGAACGGGTTTAAGGTCGAGAAGACATGGAACAGCTTTTCCGGAGAACCGTACAGAGAAGGCGGAGACTGGATAGCGATAGCGGCAAGGAAAGTATAGGTGAATTGCGAAATATCGGGCTGCTTGAAAATAACCGATAAATTTACGAGTAATTTTGAAAAATTTATAAAGATTGCACTCATTCAGGTTTACATACATCTCATAAAATATCTGGGGACAATTTACACTCCAGAAAAAATCAGGTGTTTATATGAATGAGCTGAATATTCGGGAAGCCGACAGGTTGGAAGTAACAATCCTGATGGACAATTACACGGACATGTTAGTAACAGAGAATACCTGCATATGCAAAAGGCCGCAGTTACCTCTTCCTCAAATACTACTTGCCGAACACGGGCTTGCGTGCTTAATTAAAGTCTGTGCAGAAAATGAGGAACACATCGTATTGATGGATGCAGCAGTGACTCCAACCTGCTTTTTTAATAACGCAAAACTTTTGAAGGCTGACCTTGGCAGGATAGAAGCTGTGGTCCTGAGCCATGGGCATCCTGATCATTTTCTCGGGCTTGTAGAGCTTTTGAAATTCGTAAGTAAAGAACAGAATAAAAAAGTCCCGCTTTTTCTCCATCCTGATTCCTTTCTTGAACGCCGAATGAATATTCCTGCAATCGAGCACCCTGTCACAATGCCTGCACTCAACGAAGATGATCTGAAAGAAGCCGGAGCTGATCTTGTAAAATCCGAAAAAGCTTTACTGGTCGCAGGTGGTCTTATCTATACTACAGGGGAGGTGGAACGCACAACAGCATTTGAAAAAGGATTCCCCTGGGCTGAGGCAAAGCTTGATGGGAACTGGGTTACTGACCCTTTCCGGGATGATCAGGGGCTGGTAGTAAAATTGAAGGGCAAAGGGATTGTAGTCATCAGCGGCTGTGCCCATGCCGGAATTATCAATACAGTCGAGTACGCAAAGAAAATTGCAGGAACGAATAAGGTTCATGCGGTGCTCGGAGGCTTCCATCTTACAGGCAGGATTTTTGATCCGATAATTCAGCCCACAATTCACGAAATGAGAAGAATAAAGCCTGATTATGTCATCCCTATGCATTGTACAGGCTGGAAAGCTATAAACCGGTTTGCAGAAGAGATGCCAGAACAATTCCTGCTCAATACTGTCGGCACGACCTATGTATTTAATGGGAATCCTTAAACTGAGGAATCGAGTACATAAAAACCCAATTCTTCAATAAATTTCAGTGTCCGATCAAAATAGCCGTAAAAAGCGTCAGTATAAGACATATGAAAGAGAAGAATAGCACAAGGCTCGCTCTCCTCTCTTCTTTTTTTGACAGTTGAGCTGGCACTCCTTTTACATAAAGCATATACAGCAGCGGTATTAAGATTGACACCACCCAGAAGAAGTATTTTACATCTTCATACGATGCCATCTCAGTTGTGGTCAATAAAACTAAGGTAATCATCAACCAGATTATAGCGATATAAATCCTGATGATTAACTTTTTTTTCAGAGAAAGAAATTTAGAACTATTTTTGCTATATTGGGTATAGACCTTAGAATCTACCAACTGTATAACACCATAAGTTATTATAAGAACTAATGTTTAAGATATTTTCTGCGTGACTCCAAACATTATTTTCCAGCCAACGATGCCTATAGAAAAATTCAACTAACACTTTCAGTCAATCAACAGTATGGACATGGGTTCAGGCTGCCCTTTGATCGGGAATGTTATGGGCATCTCGGATTCTGCGGCAGTCTTTTTCATATTGATTCCAACGGCATGTTCCGGAATTCTTGCCATATTCGAATGGAGACAGGTTCCTTTTTCCACATTGCATTTTTCACACAGCCTGCAAGAACCGTTTACAAATGCGACTGCAAAGGTGAAACCTTCGTTAAAGGCTGTTTTTTCAAGCTCGAGCATTGAGAGCAGTATTTTTTTGCTGTAGTCAAAATACTCTTCCCAAAACTTTGCTGCTTTTTCTCTTGTTTCCTCAGATCCTGCAGGGTCAAGCCAGGTCCTGTACGGAGCTTTTGCAATCTCTTCGTCTGCAACTGCAGGCGACCTGAACTTGACAAGCAGGGCATATCTGTACTCTTTGAGTATTTCCCGAAATTCGTCAACCGTGGGAACGTTAGGCGGGCAGGTCAGCTTTTTTCCGTACCCTATACATCCTCTGCATTTTAAGACTACTCTCTTCTCTACAAAGACTTTATAGGTGGGAATTATCTTTGCTTCGATAGCCTCCAGTTCCAGGGCTTTTTTTACAAGAAAGTTAAGTTCCTCAGGTTTTGTATCTCGAAATGCCATATTCATCCTTTCTAAGACTTATTTTCACATAAAGGCGGCCTAATAATATCTATTACCCGCCTCTATTTAATTCGAGAACCGGGCACCGCTTAACCGTATTCAATATTTGTTTTTCACTGCAGATCGATTTTCCTCTTATTTTATCTTTTATCATACGATTGTGACTTTTTAAATTTTTCGATTTATTTATAATATTCTGTCCACTGCACAATATCAGACTCTTCAAATAATCAATCCCCCAATTTAGGTAGGAGTAAATCAACTATAGTTAATATAAAGTAACAAAAAAGTAGACATAAGTGTTAAATATCTGTTCGTAGTATAATTAAGTGTCTCTACCAAACAGACACAAAACTTAGATCGCCTCCTAAATTGTCAAAGCACCCGAGCTCTTTTTTGCCCCTGCCTATAGTAGTAAAACAGACAGGGGCCAGTGTGCAAAAGATGGAGTGCCGGATTAAAACATGTAGCTAACTTTTCAGTAACGAGACGAAAAAATTAATTATATCGATCCAAAAAACAAGTTGAAGTGCTACTTCTCTTTTTTCTTAATGGCCCCGAAAAAGGTAGGTCACAAGCAGCCGGTCATAGCATGGGGTCTAAAAAAGGAATTCAAAAAATCAGGATCTATGTAAGCAAGAGTTAGCAGCTAAGAGCCGGCAGTTAAGATTATGCCAGATATTGCTGATCTAAAATGTCAATAATTTCTGAGACAGCAGTATTGTTCTGGAACTATACTTCCCTGGCCACCCTGAACCCAAGGCTATTAAGCTTCTTATCCTGAGCCGCAAAAAGTCTTTCAGCCGATCGGCAGCAACCTGCATTTCCATTCCACCCTCCGCCTCTTCTTACTCGCACTGGGGTAGATACGCTTGTGAATGGGCTTTCCCATGTTCGGCCATCTGTTGGGGCGCCTTTATAACTTATATGGTACTCATCCTGCACCCATTCTCCTACATTCCCGTAGATGTCATAAAGCCCCCTCGAGTTCGGCTTTTTCAAACCGACTGCATGAGTTTCGAGTCCTGAATTTTCCAGAAACCAGGCATGTTCCGTAAGTTTCGATTCGTCGTTTCCGAAGAAATAACCGGTTGTAGTCCCTGCCCTGGCTGCATACTCCCATTCGGCTTCCGCAGGGAGTCGATATATACAATTGCTTTCGTCAGCTTTTTCAAGGGCAGTAAGTTTCTTGATAAAAATCTGAGCTTCATTCCAGGAAACATTTTCAACCGGGTGCTTTGCTCCCTTGAAATACGAAGGGTTATTCCCCATGACTGTTTGCCATTGCTCCTGTGTAACCTGATACCTGCCCAGGTAAAAGGATTTTTTAATCGTTACTCTGTGCACAGGGCTTTCCCAGAGTTTTCTGCGTTTTTCGCGTATTGGAGAGCCCATCTCAAACTCTCCGGCATGAATCAGGACAAACTCCATCCCAATAGAATTATTCATTGACATGCTTGAAGAAGCCTTGATTGAGTTATTCATTGAATTATCCATCGAGTCTCACCATATCATTGAAATAATCAAAAATACTCCTAAGGTTTTATTTCCTTTTCCTTTCCTATTATTTATTTCTTAAATTAATCAAAACTTTATATAAATATATATAATTATAAATATAAATAAAATTAGTAATATTTCTTATAAATTATAAAGCATAGTCAAAATATAGAGTACAGTTAAAAAGTTGAATACATTCAAAATGAAAACGTTTTTAAGACATTAATATAGAAGCACGGGAACAGACTACAAGTGAGCAACAATTAAACCGTGCCTTTTTAACCTGATTCTGTCTTCTGGCAGACGAAAAGACCTTCTACTGTTCCTGAAAGAAAAACCAAGAGATATTATTCAATCAAAGAACTGCTTAAAGTAGATGCCAGTTCGGCCCAGCCTTATATTAAAAGAATTTAAGCCTATAGGAATGTCGATCAGGATGAGGGGTTCTGCTTCTACTCCTTTTTTAAGAAGTTAATAAGGGATTAAAACTCAGGAAAAAACAGGGTTTCTCACTCACAGCTTTTTTCATTTTCCGTATCCGGGAACACTGCAAATCAGCCTGTTCTGCGTCTGTCAACCTCTACAAAGACCTTTTTATTCATATAAGTAGTTGGAGGAGAGCATTTAAATGAGTTCTTCTTGCGGACTATCTTATTAACACTAAGACTGTAGGAAATAATTAACTAATACAAAGACATACAAATTAATAAAAAGTAAAGGTTGGAAAGTCCCAGGAACACGCGTGAAGACGAATAAAATAACGATAAATCAAATTGCATGCGGCCACCCCACCCTAAAGGATGGGGTATGCTGATGGGCCGCACGCCGATTTATGGGGAATAGTTTAGTATCCTTTGACAAGATTTCCTTGATATAGAGTTGCATTCCCAACTCCTGTAACCATGGTACCAAGAAACCTTATTTTACAAAGAAGCGATGATATAGAGGTTTAAACAAAACCAAAAAGAGGCGAGGGTTCACTTCATCCCCGACCTAAAGGATAGGGTATTCGTGACCCTCCGCACTCCCAAAGTAATAAAGATTAATAGAGTAAACTTAAATTTTGATCCAGGTAATTCAAAATTAATTAAATAAATTTTTAACTGAAGAAACTGGTCAGATGGACGTAAAAATTGCCTGAATTGCCAGATAATTAATGATAAGGAGACGGGTTATGAAACTCTGGTTGCTCAAAGCCGCAGGTATCTTAGAAGACGAAGAAATTATTCTGAAAGACAACGTGATCACGATAGGATGGGCTGAGTTCCCAAATTTATCACATATTAAAAACGAAGAACAGGTAAAGAAAATCATGCTTGAAAAATACCCGGGAATGCAGGAAGTACGTGGCTGTGCCTGGGCAGGGGAAATCTGCGCCTTTATTACAAAAATAAAGAAAGGAGATCTTGTGGCAGTTCCGCTCAAAACCAGAAATGAAATAATGATCGGAAAGATTACCGGAAACTACGAATACAGACAGCTCAGCAACTTCATTACCCATATCAGAAAAGTAAGGTGGCTTAAAACACTCTCTAAGGGAGACTTCGAGGAAGAATATGATGCGGACCTTAGCTCCCCTGAGATACTCTCTCTCATAAAAACTGAACCTGAAAAGCTTTCAGGTTTTATCGATACAAAAAACCTGGGAGCGCTGGTTGAAGAACTGAGCTTTGCCCTTGAAGACCTTAATTTCCTTAGAGAAAGGATGCTTGAACTTACGTACAGGCTGGCTGAAACCGATGAGATGCCTGAAGTCCGGAAAATTGCAGCTGAAATGGAAAAAATGTTGAGAGAAAAATGAGAGAAAAGTGAAAGAAAAGTGAGAGAAAAAGAGGAGTAGTTCACCCTCTTACCCAAAACCTGATCCTTAAATTATTTTTTATCTATAAGGTCGTTCAGGTCAAGCTCAAAACCAACAACTGCATATCCGAGAGCAAAGTTGCTTATGACCTCAGGGTGAAGTTCTCCAAAGACTCCGAGTTTTTTGCCTTTAACATAGACATCTGCCCGCCTGCCTTCAAGAAAAGCAGGGTCATCGGATTCTTTAACCTCATAGGAAAGCATCATTTCCCTCATAAGGGCATCTACAACCTCATAAATCTCGGTGAAGTTCACCTGCGGGTGCATTGATACCGCAGCTACGTGCTGAACGGTTGTTTCGTTGCTTATGGCTTCCCCAAACTCGAAGATCTTCTGTGGAAGTTCCCTGTGCTGGTTTAAGGCAAGGATCTCAAGAAGGTTCGGAAGCACGGTTGTCCTGAGCATTGTCTGGTCTTCACTTATCGGGTGAAGGACATACGTAACATCGTCTGTTTTTTGCCTGCGCATATTCTCGAAGTTGATCTTTTCGCTGGTAAGCGTAAAGGGCATGACCTCATAGTAGCCCAGCCCTACCATTATCTCGTTCACAGGAGAACGCAGCAGGGAAATTGGGTGAGACTTTCCTGCGGTATAAGTCTCAGGAATCTTTACTTTGATGTTTTCATAACCGTAACCTTTGGCTATATCCTCTACCAGGTCATAGTTATGAAGGATATCTGCTCTGTAAGCCGGCACTTTTACCTCGACGGTCTCTTCATCAAGGGCCTCTGCCCCAAAGCGCATCCTCTCAAGCTGCTTAACGATTTCTTCTGCAGAAAGTTCCATGCCGAGCAGGGATTTTACTTCAGCTTTCGTCAGAAGCCTGGTTTCCGGTTCCAGGTCAGGCAATACAAGTTCTTCGCCGTCGGGCCTGATAACTCTTACAAATTCGATCTGTCCGCCGCGTTCGGCAAGGGCTGTGACAACAATATTTAAGGCGGTGTATACGGCTTCCCCAAGCCCTGTGACATCGATAAAGAGATCGGTTGTGCTTTCGGTCACACTTGTAAGTGTCCCGTTGATGATAGGCGGGAAGGACAGCACGTTGTCATTTGCATCCAGAATGATCGGATATTTTTCAAAGCCTTTAACGAGATGGGCAAACCTTGTGCCTTTAGGGTGCTTTTCCAGGATTTCGGTCATGCTCATCTTTTCAGTGTAATCCAGCGGCACGAACTCGAAACTTGGTTCAACTGCCATATAGCGGAAAGGTGGCTTTACGTTTGAGAGGTCATGAACTCCTATAGAAATTTTTTTCCTGTTTCTTCCCAGGCCCCAGTGCAGGTCTTCCTGAAGGTCCATAAGGGATTTTATAGAAGAGGATGTGAACTTTACGCCTCTTACAACCGCACACCCGAGGAAAGGCCTGATTTTCAGGATATCCTCGTTGACAGAAATCGAAACCTTATATGGTTTTACCTCATATTCGGAAAGCCCGGTCTCAAGGTCCAGGAAACCCCGCATTGCCCTGGCTGCCCCTTCGACACTATAAAGGTCAGGCCTGTCCGGGAAGAACTCGATATCGATAGATTCGTCTTCAATTCTTTCGATATCGGCCCCTATCATAGGCACCCTTTTTATGATGGTTTCCTTATCTGTCCCTGTGAGTTTTTCGAGGTCATCGTACTGCAAGGTAATTACTGGCATTGGGAATTCATCTCGTCTTTTGCTGGCTAACTTAATCCCAAACATACTCAACTTTAGATTTAATGCTTTTGTTTAAAGCCTTTTGTTGAGTTGATTCTCTCAAATATTCACTAGAACATTTAACATCAAGAAAATAAAATCAAAAAGTTTAAACGTCATTTGATTTACACTTAATTAGACTACTTTTACTGATAGATTAATTGCGGTTGGTGCTATGGCTGAAACAGTTACTTGGTTACATATTTCAGATACTCATCTATGCAAAGAGAAACATAGTTGGAATTGCGAAGAAATTTTTGAAAGCTTTTTTATTGACATAAAATTTATGGAAGATAAATACGGTTTAATTCCGGACTTAATTTTTTTTACCGGGGACATTGCTTTAGGTCAAGATAATTCAAAGGGTTTATTTCTTAAAGATCAATATGTAGAGGCTCAGGAATTCATTGAAAAAATTTCTAATGCATTTTCAAAGAAGATACCTATAACAAATATATTTATTGTTCCTGGCAATCATGATGTCAACCGCACTCAAATTACGCCAGATCAAACAGATTGGTTTAAGAATATTCACAAAAAAGTAAAGGAGAATCCGGGTGAAATTATCAATGAACTCGTAAAAAGCAAGAGCAAACAGTGGACTAGATGTATGGAACGCTTAGAAGATTATCGCCTTTTTTTGGACAAGGGGGGTTATAATCATCTGCTTTGTGATCCTGAACGTTTAATTTACTCAAAAGTATGTCGAATAAATGGGTATAAAGTCGGAATATCAGGCTTGAACTCAGTATGGTCATCTTCAGGTGATGGAGAAAAAGCAAATTTATGGCTGGGGACATATCAAATACTTGAATCCCGTAATTTTCTAAAAGACTCCACGTTTTCCATATCACTTATTCATCATCCTCCAAATTGGTTTACCGAATTTGAAGAGCTGGACATAACGAAAAATATGGAGAGGATATTTAAATTCTGCCTTCATGGCCATGAGCATCAAGAATGGGTTACTCTTAAAGATCAACATATAAGGATAGCTTCTGGGGCTCTTTACAACGGCTATGGAAAAGAAACTGGATATAATTTTGTAAGACTATATCCTGATGAAAATGAAGGAGAAGTGTTCCTACGCAAGTATGATAACGGAAGTTGGGTACCACGTATAATAGGCGGAGGTAAGACCGACAACGAAGGAATATGGAAGTTAAAGAGCTTGAATATAAATATTAAGAAGACAGAAAATAACACTGAAACCAAAGAAATCG
This sequence comes from Methanosarcina baikalica, assembly GCF_031461075.1. NCBI lineage: Archaea > Methanobacteriati > Methanobacteriota > Methanomicrobia > Methanosarcinales > Methanosarcinaceae > Methanosarcina > Methanosarcina baikalica. The sequence continues at coordinate 18,216 of NZ_JAVKPK010000070.1, forward strand.
TTATCCCAGAAGCTAAAGAGATAAATGGAGAAATTTTAAGATACCCACCCTACATGTCAATCTCAGATTCAGTTCCATTATTCTTAGATCAAATAAAAAATATTTCAATAAATGAAAATTTATATAGTTATCTTAGAGCAATAATAAGTATATCC
>NZ_JAVKPK010000071.1:0-18185 GCF_031461075.1 Methanosarcina baikalica
TCTATTTTTATTTACCAATGCCAAAAAGAGATCTGCCCCTTCTTCTAAAAAATAAAAGGAAAAACAGGATAATTTGCAGGAAAGAGCTTCATTCGCAGTCTGCGGACTGAGAAAAGCAGATTCTGGACAGAAGGAGAGCCCTGACAAGTTTCATTTCTTCCTCCTGGCAGTTCTCACCTATCCTTGCCCGGAGCAGGGAATCCAGCTCAATTTCCAATGTATCCAGTGCAGTTTTTATCTGCTGCTGTCTTTCCGAGGATAAAAGCCCTCCACAGTCCCTGATCTTTCCAGAGAAGGCAAGCTGTTCAAGCTGCCTGAAAATAGTTCTGGTACTCATGCCCTGGATTTCAGCAATTTCATCGATCCCGAGCCCCTGGGTAAAGAGAGAAAAAATTCTTTGCTGAGATTCTATTTCAAGAGAGTTCGATTCAGAAAAATCTATTTTGAGCAAATCTACGATTTCTGACTGAGTGGAACTTTCTGTCGAATCTATTTCTTTAGAGCCGCCTTCAGAAGAATCCGTTTCGGACCAATCCTGAATGCTCATATCGAGATACTTTGCCCTCTTTGGAGGAAATTTGCAGACTTCTGAGCTATTTACTTTATCAAATTCTGAAATGGACATTTTAATCCCGAACATTTCCACTTCAGTTTTGGAATTTTCATTCTTTTTAGTCATGCCTTTTGAAATTATTTCCTCTTTTTCAGCCCTTTCACAGGCAGCTCCCGAATTTTCAGGCTTTTCGGCAGGTATCAAACTATAGTCTCTACAGTAATTTTCAATTTCTTTGAGAAAAGCATCCCCATACTTTCTCAGTTTATGTTCCCCAACCCCTGTAATCGAATGGAACTCTTCCGAACTGTGCGGAAATTTTGTAGTCATTTCTTTAAGAGTGGTATCAGAGAAAATAATGTAAGGAGGAAGGTTTTTCTGTAATGCGATTTCCTTTCTCAGAGCTTTTAACCGCTCAAAAAGGATAGGATCCGGCTCTTTTCCGGATTTTACAGCCTTTCTGACATTCTGTGTTTTTAGGATATCAGCAGCAACTGAACATTCTTCTGTAAAGGTATTTTCTGTAGAAAGATGCACGTCATCGACTTCTTCATTTTTTATACCGGCAGCTATCGAAGGCACGAAGCTTTCTTCAGCCTCTGGAGCAAATCCTTCAGGACAGACAAGCTCTATTCGTTCCAGGCCTTTCAGTATTTTCCTGCTCATGGCATTCAGTTTTAATACAGGGTACTGCGCACCACTTACGTCCAGAAGACCCGTATTTGTTATTTCGGAAGCTAGTGATCTCCATTGCTCTTTTGTAAACTCCTTGCCGCTGCCATGGCTCTTTAACCTCTCATGGTGATTCTGCTTGATCTTTTTATTCTTTGAGCCCGTGAGGACATCAATAACATAGTTAGTGCCAAAACGCTGGTTAAGTTCCTGCACACAGGTCATCAGTTTTCGGGCAGGTTCAGTCCCGTCGAAGGTACCTTTTGGCCTGAGACACGAGTCACAATTTCCGCAATATCCCGAAAGTTTCTCTCCAAAATATTCCATCAGTGTCTGTCGTCTGCATTTATTTCCCTCACAGTAGGCCACCATCTGCCTTAGCTGCACAAGAGAAATATCCTTCTCCTTTTCATTTGTCTTCTGCGAAATAAAGTAATCGATCTTGAAACGGTCACCCCTGCTGAAAAAAAGGATGCATTCGCAGGGGCTGCCATCCCTTCCTCCCCTGCCTGTCTCCTGGTAATAGCTTTCAAGGTTTCTGGGAAGGTCATAGTGTATAACAAAACGCACATTAGACTTATCGATCCCCATCCCAAAAGCGATTGTAGCTACTATGATGTCCACGTCGTCTTTTATGAACATCTCCTGGTTTCGGGTTCGCTCGGTATCTGAAAGGCCTGCATGGTAGGGAAGAGCCTTGAAACCCGCAATATTCAATTTTTTTGTAAGGGTTTCTACGCTGTTTCTGCTCTGGCAGTAGATAATTCCTGCTTCACCTCTATGCCTGTGCAGGTAATCAGCGATTTCGGAGAAAGTCTCCTTCTTTGGCCTGACCTCGTAGGAAAGGTTTTTCCGGTTAAAACTGGCAACATAGGGACCTTTCTCCGACGATATGTCAAGGTTCAGCTGTGATACGATATCTTTTCGAACCCTTTCTGTAGCTGTAGCCGTAAGCGCGATAATGGGTACATCAGGAAAACCTGTCTTCGGGTCTCTTAAAAGCTTCAATTTCCTGTACTCAGGCCGGAAATCATGCCCCCACTCTGAAATGCAATGTGCTTCGTCAATAGCAAAGAGGCTGACCTTCCCTTTCTTTAAAAAGGCAAAGGTTCCTGGCATCATGAGCCTTTCTGGCGCAACGTAAAGAACTTTCAACCTGTTTTCAAGAAAAGCCGTCTTCACATCCCGGATTTCCCTGACGCTCAGGGTGCTGTTCATGCAGGCTGCAGCAATCCCGTTCGCATCAAGCCCGTCCACCTGGTCTTTCATGAGGGAAATTAGGGGAGAAACGACGACTGTAACTCCTTCCATCAGAAGGGAAGGCAGCTGGTAACAGATTGATTTGCCTCCGCCTGTAGGCATGAGCACGAAAACGTCTTTTTTTTCCAGAACATCCTTGATGATTTCTTCCTGTAAGGGGCGAAAAGAAGTATATCCGAAATACTGGCGCAGGGCAGAATACATTCTGGCAGACAGGGAAGGCCCCGGCTCAAGCTCGCGTTTACTTGCCCTCAAGAAATCATAATCAGTGCTCGTTTTCTAATCCCCCTGACCTGCAGAATTGCTATCAAGCCAGAATATAAACCCCGGAAGGTCCGGGGAAATTAACGTGTGGATATGCTCTCATGCACGGCTATATCCTTAATGTTTCGATGTTTATGAGAGACCAGACACTTACATAAAATACGCCTGGTCTGGAATCCTGACGCTGTGATGTTTCAAGCTTATCATATTTAAGTTACAGGTTTGCAGGGTGAAAGTATTTGGCTGTAAACTCCCGATATGCATCCTGGATATTTCTCGGGAAGTAGAGTTCAGAAAGAAAGAGTGAAATCGCTAAAGGGAAAAGAGTTGAGAAGTAAGAATAAATATAGAGAATTACCGATCTCTGGCGTCAACGTTATTAATGTTTGATCTGAGGTAAAGATAGGAAGATAAGGAGTGCGGCTACACCCAGGCATTTCTTGTCTTCCTCTATCGGTCATACTCCTTTTACATAATCAGTTAATTTTCCTTTTCCCGCAACCTTTTCTTTATTTCCGTTATTTTTCTTACTCCGGAATTTTATCGAGATTTCACCTCAGCAAACTCCCTGAGATAGTTCCGGCTGCGGCAGGAAAGAAGCCTGCAAACACTGTCAGAAAAATTTTTAATTTGTCTTTTGAGCAGAGCCCAATCTTATTTAAGCGCTTTTAACCTTGCTGAAGCGTTTTTAATCCCTTTTGCGCCTTATTCTAGGAGTTTTCACCCACTTTAAGCTACAAATCTCTTTTCCTTTGCCATCCACTCCAGTGTATCAGCTATTTTTTTCTGGGATTCTGCCAGGCTCTCCAGGGACTTTGCGATATTCTCAAGTTTATCGATCAGTTCATAATCTTCATTACCCATTCCTATCACCAATTCCTGTTCACTTTTTAGTAGAATATTTTTGGAAAAGCTTTGTATATAATTGTAATTTTTGATTTTCTAGAGAGGGTTAAGAGGGAATTCACGTTCACCTAAAAATTTTATTATTTTATATTTATTCAATACTCTTCATTTCCCAAAAAATCTCAAGAAATAGGTTTCAGAGTTTCTTTAGTGCATCTTACCCGCCAGTAAGTTACTGGCCAGGCTTTGACTGGTATTAAAAAGACTACATTTACCATATGTGAAAAAATTACATTTAAAAATTCATTTTATCTTTCAGTGCACTTACAATATCTTTTGTGTATTTGACGAATTCTCCTACTATAACTTTAAATATCAAAAACCCCATGCACAGACTCATATATTGCAATAAAATAGAATCAAATTCAGATAATTCTCATACAATTCACTGATCACGTTCATTTCTTTAAAGGAATTAAAATAGTATCACTTAAGGAGCATTTCAATGGTAAAAACCGAGAAATTCATTCCAAAGGCAGTTGAAAAAATTAGCCAGGAAATAAAAGACGGGAGAGCAATTATTGCGCTATCGGGCGGCGTGGACAGTTCTGTTTGTGCGGAGCTGGCGTACAGGGCAATCGGGAACAGACTGCAGCCGATCTATATCGACACAGGCCTCATGAGGAAAGGAGAAACCGAGAGGATAAAACACATCTTCTCCCACATGAACCTGGATATTGTCTATGCAAAGGACAGATTCCTTGCATCCCTGAAGGATATTACTGACCCTGAAGAGAAACGGAAGGCTATAGGCGAGACTTTCATCCGGGTCTTTGAGGAAGAGGCGAAGAAGCTTGCGGCCGATTACCTGATTCAGGGCACGATCTACCCTGACAGGATAGAGTCCGAAGGCGGAATCAAGTCCCACCACAACGTTGGAGGGCTGCCGAGTGTAATGGACTTCAAAAAAATCGTTGAGCCTGTTGAGGACCTTTATAAAGATGAGGTAAGAGAAGTTGCCTGGGCGCTCCAGCTACCTGACGAGATCTGCGAAAGAATGCCTTTCCCTGGCCCTGGGCTCGCTGTGCGGATTCTCGGGGAAGTTACAGAAGAGAAACTCGAGGTCGCAAGGGAAGCCAACTTTATAGTCGAAGAAGAGCTTCTTGAAAGATTCTGCCCCTGGCAGACTTTTGCCGCCGTGCTCGGTAAGGGAACAGGAGTAAAGGGAGATATCCGGGCTTACGGCTGGATCGTGGCTGTAAGGGCTGTCGGGTCAAGAGACGGAATGACTGCGGAAGCGCTCGAACTCCCCTGGGATGTGCTCAAAAAGCTGGAAGCAAGAATTACCTCTGAAATCCCTAAAGTGGCCAGAGTGGTTTACGATATTACGCCCAAGCCGCCTGCAACAATAGAGTTCGAATGAAATAGAGTTGTTTGAGTGAGATTAGAGCCGTAGAGTATAATAAAGTAAGAGTATAGAGTATAAAGCACAAATAATGAAGCTGATTTCCAGCTTCAAAACCTGTTTTTACAAATTCTAAAGTAAGCCATAAAGCGAGTTTTTACGCCAATGACCCTGAATAAAGCAGTAATGGAAATCCGACAGCGGATTAGAGTAAAGCCCTCTCCTACAGATGAACCTGCAGCAAGCTGGACAGGAATCGACCTTGTAAACGGGATTCAAATAAAGACTCTCACTGTAATCTTCAAGAGCGCGGGCTGTCGCTGGGGAAAAGCTGGAGGCTGTACCATGTGCGGTTACGTCTACGACTGTGCAAGTGAGCCTCCTACCCTGGAAGATTACAAAGCCCAGCTTACAAGAGCAATGAAGAAAGCTGAAAAGTTCCCTGAGTTCATGGTTAAAATCTTCACCTCAGGCAGTTTCCTTGACGAGCAGGAAGTCCCTCATGAAGCAAGAGATGCAATCCTCAAAACTCTTGCAGACGATCCCAGGGTCATCAAGGTACTTGCTGAGACCCGTCCTAACTTCGTAACCGAAGAGAATGTGCCTGACTGTCTCAAGATCCTGAAAAATAAGCCCTTTGAGCTGGCTTTCGGGCTGGAGACAAGCTCAGACAGGATCCGCAAAGACTCTATCAATAAAGGTTTTACCTTCGGGGACTTTGTCCGCGCAGCAGAAATTGCAAGAAAGAATGGGGCAACCGTAAAAGCTTACCTGATGCTAAAGCCTCTTTTCCTTTCCGAACGCCAGGCACTGGAAGACATTGTCTGTTCCATAGATGATGCTGCTCCTTATTCTGACACTATCTCCATCAACCTCTGCAACGTCCAGAAAGGCACCCTGGTCGAAGCTCTCTGGGAAAAAGGACAATACCGCCCCCCCTGGCTCTGGAGCATCGTCGAAATCCTGCAAAAGGCAAAAGCTGCCCATCCTGACCTTCCTCTCATGTCAGATCCTGTCGGCGCAGGCTCAAAACGCGGTCCTCACAACTGTAAAATATGCAGCTCAGACGTTGCAGATTCTCTCAGGACTTTCTCGATCACCCAGAACCCGGCAGACCTCAGTAAAACAGACTGTGAATGCAAAGAACTCTGGAAAAAAGTCCTGGAACTAGAGGACTTCACCTACGGAACTCCCATTTTAGATTGAAAAATAGAAAAAGAAGGCAACGAAAAAACAAACTCTAGTGCCCTTAAAAGTAGTCATCTGAGCGCAGCTTGAGAGCCCCGCCTTGAGAACTAGGAAAGCAAACGAAGTAATATTAAGCCCTCTTGAGCAAAAAGGAATGGTACTTGCCTATGAGTTATTCCGCTTGAACGAGCTAAGCAAGTGATAAAAGTTAAATCCATAAATTAGTCATCTCGAGTGCAGCGAGAAGGACCCCGGGCTGTTGCGATTACATCGCAACTCCCAGAAAATCTCGGATTTCCTGTGATCCCGAAACGGAACTCGGGCTGCATTGCTCTGTTATTTATCTGCACTGTCCGGCCCGTAGACCATGGTTCCGATTCCACAGTCGGTAAAGAGCTCAAGAAGCATGGAGTGAGAAACGCTTCCATTTATTATATGGGCCCTCTCAACCCCGCTTTTTATTGCTACGGCTGCACCCTTGATTTTAGGGATCATACCTCCCTTTATAATGCCCTCTGCGATAAGAGGATCGATATCATCCAGAGTTACACGGGAGACGCGGCTACTGGGATCATTCAAATTTCTCAGGAGGCCTGATACATCAGTCATCAGTATGAGTTTTTTGGCACGCAGGGCTGCAGCAATATCACCTGCTACAGTATCGGCATTAATATTCAGAGCATTGCCCTGCGCATCCACAGCAATGGGAGAGATGACAGGAATATAACCATTTTCAAGCACTATGTGGAGAATATCAGGATTAATGACTTCACTTTCCCCAACCCAGCCGATATCCACCTCAGTCTCAATACCGTCAACAATTACTCTTTTGACAGCCTGCTTATGGCCCAGGATCATCCTTCCGTCATAACCCGTAAGCCCGATACCCTTTCCTCCTGAAATTCCTATAAGAGATACAATTTTGGTATTGATATTCCCTACAAGGACCATCCTGGCAATTTCCATGGTTTCGTCGTCTGTAATACGGAGGCCCTGGAAAAATTCAGCCTTTTTGCCCAGACGTTCCATTTTTTCCGTAATCTCGGGCCCGCCTCCGTGTACGATAACGGGTTTGATTCCTACATAACGCAGGAGCACAACGTCTCTTATAATATCCTCCATAATCTGGGCGCTAACCATTGCATTTCCGCCCACTTTGATAACCATGATTGAATCATAGAATTCCTGCATATAAGGCAAGGCTTCAATAAGCACGTTCTCTCTTTTCAGTTCCATGATGTAGAAATCAGAAAATCTATTTTTAAACTTGTCGTTAAACGTTCAGAATAAAAATTCGGAGAGACTATGTAAAGAAACAAAAATAATATGATTAAAGTTCGGGAGGATAATGAAATAAACTAGCCTGGATAGCATTAAAATTAAAGACCAGTCCAGGCGAAATCCCTATCTGGTTATCGAAAAGAAAAAGAAAGAACCCCGATTTTCAGGGTATGTGAGAGAAATTAGGTTTATTAGGTTTATTCGATTTTTTCGATTTTTTCTTTCTTGACAAAGGGCTTGCTGATTTTCTCAGGCATCCAGGCAGGCCTGTTTTTGGGGGCTGCGACAAGTTCCTTCCATGCCTTGAAAACGTGCACCTTCTTTGTCCCGCGTTCTCTGAGGCGGATAATATCCGGCTTGGGTTTAGTCCCGTCACCCCGGTTTGCAGCTTTCAGCGCAGCCTGACGAGGCTGTTTTCCAGTGAAGACACCGTGCTCATTGCCTTCTTCGTCTCGTAAAACAAAATTTCTTGTGTTGGACATAAAGGTCACCTCGCAAATTGTATTGCTAGACACTGATTAAGTTTTAAAGTATATAAAATCTTTCTTCAGGATGTTGCCTGTAGTTATTGGTTTATGCAAAATTCACCCCCATCTGTGAAGAGCTTATAAACTAAATTTTTCCATATTGTTGTCAAAATGGGAAATATTTAAATATTTATATCTTGTTAGGAGTGCAGTCCAAAATAGGTTTCAGGAAATGGATTTTGGGCACTTTTGAGATTTAGATTTTATTGTACTTTTGGAAAAGAACATGAAAGCACAAGCTTTACATGCTATAACTCCTTATGGTCATTATATTTTTCCAAATGGATATAATAAAATTACATATTTGTCAAAAATTCTTTCTACAAATCAAACATTCATTTTTTCATGGATCTGGTTAATTATGGAACATTGTACTTTCAACCTCCCGGACGTCCAGGCCAGCAAACCAAGCATAGCTATCAACCTTACCCGCGTTGGGGTAACAAATATGAAGAAACTGGTTGAGATAAAACGTAAAGACAAACGTCCTATCGTACTGATTTCAACGTTTGACGTTTTTGTTGACCTACCCTCCGACCGGAAGGGAGCAAACCTCTCAAGGAACTTCGAAGCTGTAGACGAGGTGCTGGAAAAGGTGCTCAGTACACCTGTATACGAAATTGAGCAACTTTGCAGTGATATTGCACATAACCTTCTTGGTAGGCATGAATATGCTAACAAGGCCGAAGTTCGGATGAAAAGCGAATATATGATCAGACGTGAGTCCCCAGCAACAGGGATCAAATGCCAGGAAGTCGTGAATATCTTTGCTGAAGCATCTGCTGTAAGGGGACATGGCGACGATAACTATTTTGATGTAAAGAAATTGATAGGTGCCGAAGTTGTAGGAATGACAGCTTGTCCCTGCGCTCAGGAGATTATGAGAGATAAAGCTGCAAATGAGCTCTCAGATCTTGGAGTTGACAGAGACACGATCATAAAATTCCTGGAAAAGGTTCCCATGGCTACCCATAACCAGCGCGGGAAGGGTATTATCTCAATCAAGGTAGCACACGACTTCGATGTTTCCCTTGAGAATATTATCAATATTATTGAGCACTCCATGAGTTCCAGCGTTTATGAGGTCCTGAAACGCTCAGACGAAAAAGTAGTTGTAGAAACTGCGCATATGAACCCGAAATTCGTGGAAGACTGCGTAAGAACTATGGCAGACAATATAGTAAAAGAGTTTCCGAATCTTCCTGATAATGCAGTAATCACCATCAAACAGACCAATGAGGAAAGTATTCACAGACACAATGCTTTTGCCGAAAGGGTTGCCCTTATGGGAGATCTCAGGATGGAAATTAATCAAAGTTAAAGAGATAAATCAATAGCTTTTTTATTTTATGAACCTGGAAGTTTCTGAAAAAGCTCTGCTTGACGGAAACCTCTCAAAGGTTCAAGCCACACAAAACTTTATTAGAAGACCTGAATAAACTATAAGCAATTAGTTATAAGAAGGGACTTGCAGGGCCTATAAAATGCCAGCGTCCTGGAAGCCCTCGAGGTGAAAGCATGGCTGATGCTGAAGGAGTCACCGCGGTAGGGCGGAACAAAAAAACCATTAAAGTGGGAGATGCTGTTAAGTACGTAAACAGCGATACAGTCAGCCGCGTGACTGAGATCAAAAAGGACGAGCAGGGGAAAGTGTGGGTTCTGCTTGAAAGTACCGATCTTTGGTACAGGGAAGAGACCCTGGAACCAACTGACATTAAACCTAAAGAAAAGAAAGAAGAAAGGAAACTCACTACAGAAGAACTGGAAGAAAGATTCAGGAAAGAGACCGAAACACTACAGGGTTTCGAGGTAGGAAAAGCTGGAGGTGGAGGAGCAGGAGGTTAATTTTCCTGCCTGAATTTTAATAACCATCTCTTTTAAGCTTTCCTTTTTTCCCATATTTCAAAAGATTTCCTGGAATTGTCAGTTTTTCAGGATCATTTTTCCTGCAGTTTTATCCTTTGTGCAAGGATACATTTCCCACCGTGTCTGCCGCCAAGAGGATTTTGTGGGGAGCCCAGGGAGTTCATGCAGCGTGCCATCACGGCTGCACCTCTTGCAAGTCCGTCATCTACAAAGACTACACGTTCGTCTATTCTCGGAGCAAGATTCATTTCTTCAAGGCACTTCAGAATCAGTTTGGGTTTGTTCCCTGTAATACCTGCCCTGCCGGTAATTCCGATAGTTGTATCTTCAAAAATAAGCCTTTCTTCTTTTGCGACCTTGATAAGCCTGCAGACAACACCTGCCATAACCTCATCAATGACCGCATACACAATCTGAAGTCCATAAGTTTTACAGATTTCCATACCTATAGCACTGAGTTTACCCATATCGGTACCGTTTTTTCCTACATCGCAACCTATAAGCGTTACACCTATCTGCTCAGCTGCATCCGGCCTTACAGGCACGCTTCCGTACCTCTTTCTGTCCTTTGGAACCTTTTCTATAATAATGAGTTCATGAATACGCCTTGCATACTCCTCAATCGCTTTAGCCTTCATCTTCAAGGTAAGGAAGGAAGGCGGTTTCTGTTTCTCAAAGACTTCGAGAGCAGTTCCTACTTTTGAATCCACTATTTTCGAACCCCGGATAATAGCATCAGGAATTGCTCCGGCATAGCCGCAAAAGTTTCCCACTGTTTTTGCATAAGGCTGATCTGAATTTGTGATCCTGCCATCAAGGGTTGTCCCGAAGTCAATTGAAATGCAGGGATTTCTGAAATCAACATCTGTAAGTTTGGCGGCTTCCTTAATTCCGGCTGTTGCAAGCTCCCCTTCCATTTCGTTTGCAACGATTTCAACACCAGTTGAACCTATAGGGGGCAACACTCCGGCTACAGCCCCATCAAAGATTACTTTTTCCAGTTTACTGTATTTCTGGAACTTTTTAGAGATATTTGAAATAGACATCGGGGGGGTCATATTCTTTGGAGGAACACCTGCCATAAGGCAGCCGTCTGCCAGAGCTTTGATGAATTCACCCACCTCTTCAGGAGAATCGAATCCTGCAACAACACCAGTGGAGCGTACCACAAAATTCAGATCAGTTTTTACATCCAGACTCGCTCTTTCCAGTGATTCGGTAAGCGTGCTACGCACCAGCTCCGCAACGGCCTCACGGGTAAGTTCCACACCTGTAAGCGTTTTTCCGAATACGGTTTCTTCAGGTCTCGGAGGACGGACATCTCTGGTCATCCGTACGACCTTATTTATGATATGGGTCCTGCCAGTATCCATATTGGTAGCCGTAAGGATGGATTTGGTTGTGGTATTTCCAACCTCTAAGGAAGCCACGATAAAGAAGGGTTTGGACTTAAGGTCAATCAAACGAACTTGAGGGGATTCTGTGATTCTTGGTTTTAGAGCCATTTTTAATTTCTTCCTGTGAGCCTGTACATGAATGCAATTTAAAGAGGGATTACTTTGAAAGCTTATTCGAAGACAATTAAGGCGTATTTGAAGCTTATTAAGACTGAACTGAAGTCAATTAGAACAAATCGAATCTAACACTTGGAGACAGCATGTGAGTATCAAAATACTTCTAGAGAAGCAATATCTCCGGAACTCTATGAGAACTCAAACAAAAATATAGTTTATTAAAAGATTAAAGAAAATATTCACCAAAGTCTATAATAACCTTTGCTAAAATATTCAAGCGGAAAATTCAGTGAGATTTCAACCTTATCTACATCTTTAATCTCATCCTTATCTACGATGCTATTCCCGTTTAACCTGCTTTTAGTGCTTGTCTTTCAGTGCCTGCTTTTTAGTATTTGCCTTTTAGTCTGCCTTTTCGTTCACTTCACATACATTCTATGAAGAATATTTGGGACTTCAGAGAGCGATATTTTCAGATGAATCCCTAAACGTCCATAAGAATAAATTATAACACATAATAATAAAGAGCATAAATTTTAAATGGCACAACTATAAAAAAAAATATATTATAAACACTTAATGAATAATAATAATAATCAATAATTCTTTAAGGCTGGCACTAAATTCATCTCGGGAATGAAGTACCTGGCAAAATCCGGACGTTTTCACGTAAACCTGTAGCGAAGACCTTTAAAATGCAAACAAAAGTTCGATGTGCTGGAAAAAAGTGTAATCCAGCTCAACCGAAGCCTTAGTGAAAAGAAAAAATATCCTTTGGAAAACTGAAAAAGTCCAGATGTACGATCTCTGCAGGAGAGAAAGCATAATACTGCCCATAAATTAGTCCTCTTGAGTGAGCGAAGCGAGTGAAAAGGACCCCGGGCTCCCGAAGCGGAACTCGGGAAGGACAGCGTACTCCCGAGGCGCAATTCAAGAGATGAATATATATTTATTTCATTAACCTGTTTCTATTACTTAGCACCAATGGCATTCTATTCAGGACCATTCTATTTTTGAGGAACTTTCATGATCACAAAAGAAGATGTAGAACACATCGGCTGGCTTGCTCGCATTGATATCAGCGAACAGGAAACAGTCGAATACATGGAAAAACTTAACTCAGTATTGGGATACTTCGGACAGCTTGATGAATTGCCGACCGGAGATATAGCTCCCACTTATCATGTGGCTGAGATCTATAACGTGTTCAGGGAGGATGTGGTGGAAGAATGCCTTCCGCAGGAAACTGTTCTTGCAAACACCGAACACAAACAGGATGGGACTTTCAGAGTCCCGAAAATCGGCTGAGGAGGATTTATAATGGCAAAGTGGATGAGTGTTGCACAGGTTAAAGAGAAAATTGAAGAAAACTCAGCCGAAGAGGTAACAGCTCGCTACCTCGAAGTTATAGAAAAGAGTAAAATTAACGGCTATGTAACAGTTTCCGAAAAGTCCCTTGAACAGGCCAGAAAAATAGATGTCGAGGGGCACGAGGGCTCCCTGGCGGGCGTGCCAATTGCAATTAAGGATAATATTTCCGTAATCGGGCTGCCAACTAGCTGTGGCTCGAAAATTCTTGAGGGTTATGTTCCTCCATTCAATGCTCATGTTATCGAAAAGCTTCTTGCTGCAGGCGCAGTAATCCTGGGAAAGACCAACATGGATGAGTTTGCAATGGGTTCTTCGACTGAAACCAGCTATTTTGGACCTACTGCAAATCCCTGGGATCTTGAAAGAGTACCTGGCGGGTCTTCCGGTGGCAGTGCAGCAGTTGTTGCAGCAGGAGAAGCTCCTTTTGCTCTTGGTTCGGACACCGGGGGATCTGTACGCTGTCCTGCAGCTTTCTGCGGGGTTGTCGGGCTTAAACCAACGTATGGGGCAGTTTCAAGGTATGGAGTTATAGCTTACGCAAATTCCCTTGAACAGGTCGGGCCTCTTGCAAACAATGTGGCAGATATTGCAGTTCTAATGGATGTTATCGCTGGCTACGACCGCAGGGACTCTACTTCGATTGACAGTAAAACCGAATACCAGAAAGCCCTTGTAGATGATGTAAAAAACCTGAAAATCGGGATTCCGAAGGAGTTTTTCGGGGAAGGCATCCATCCAGATGTTGAAAGAGCAATATGGAACGCCATACACAAATATGAAAACCTTGGAGCGACCTGGGAAGAAGTCTCGATGCCGAATATAAAGTATGCTCTTGCTTCTTATTATATAATTGCAATGAGTGAAGCATCCTCAAACCTGGCAAGGTTTGACGGAACCCGCTACGGATTTAGAGAAAGCGGCGAAAACTGGCATTCCATGGTTTCAAAGACCAGAGCTGAGGGTTTCGGGACAGAAGTGAAGAGAAGAATTCTCCTCGGGACCTATGCCCTTTCGGCAGGATATCACGACAAGTATTATTTAAAAGCCTTGAAGGTCAGAACTCTTGTGAAGCAGGACTTTGATAATGCTCTTTCGAAAGTTGACCTGCTTATGGCTCCGACTATGCCGAACCCTGCTTTTAAGATAGGGGAAAAAATTGAAGACCCACTTACTCTCTACCTCTCGGACGTGAATACCTGCCCGATAAATCTTGCAGGCGTGCCCTCAATTTCAATGCCTTGCGGCTTCACTGACGGTCTTCCGATAGGGCTTCAGATAATGGGCAAACCCTTTGATGAGCCGACTGTCCTGCGTGCAGCCTACACTTTCGAGCAGAATACCGATTACCATACAAAAAGGCCTCCGGAGGTGGCGTAAATGGTCTACGAAAACCCTGATGGTATAAGGATCGGGCTTGAAATCCATGTCCAGCTGAACAAACTTAAGACCAAGATGTTCTGCGGCTGTTCTTCCGATTATCACAATGCGGCCCCAAACACTCACACCTGCCCAATCTGCCTGGGCCTTCCCGGATCACTTCCTGTCCTGAACAAAAAAACAGTGGAAGCTGCGATTAAGGTAGGACTTGCCCTTGAAGGAGAAATTGCAGAAGAGACCCAGTTCCACAGGAAGAACTATTTCTACCCTGACCTCCCCAAAGGTTTTCAGGTCACCCAGTACGACTTCCCAATCGTGAGTAAGGGAAAAGTCGTGATTGAAGGAGAAGACGGGGAACATACTGTAGGGATCACAAGAGCTCACATGGAAGAAGATCCTGGCAAGCTTGTGCATATAGGAAGCATCGAAAAATCCAAAGGTGTCCTTATAGACTATAACAGATCAGGCATGCCCCTTATTGAAACCGTTACAGAACCCGATATGCGCAGTCCCAAGGAAGCCAGACGTTTCCTTGACAAATTCAGGAACATTCTCGAGTACCTGGATGTATTTGACGGAAATCTGGAAGGAGCGATGCGTGTGGATGCAAACGTTTCTGTCCACTGGGGAACACGTGTTGAGATCAAAAATATCTCTTCCCATAAAGGAGTCGAAAGAGCTCTTCTCTACGAGATTATGCGCCAGAAGAACGTGATCCGTCGTGGGGGTAAAATAACACTGGAGACCCGGCACTTCGATGAGGGCAGGGGAGTAACAATCTCTATGAGGACAAAAGAAGAAGCTGAAGATTACCGCTACTTCCGGGAACCGGACCTCATGCCCATGCGCGTTACCGATTGGATTCCTGCGATTAGGGAAACTCTGCCTGAACTTCCCGATGCCAAACGTGCTCGTTTCATGGAACAGTATGGCATTACGGATATGCATGCAAAATCCCTCACGTCGAAGATTATGCTCGCTGACTTTTATGAAGGTGTCTGTGCAGAAGGCGTTGACCCGAAGATTGCTGCTACCTGGACTGCCGATGTCTTCCTTGGAGAGTTAAATTACCGTGACCTTGCAATCTCCTCTTATGACGGGAAGAAAATCGGTTTTATCCATACAAAAGACCCTGAAATAGAGAACTCCTTTAAGGTTTCAGATATGATAGAACTGGTTAACCTCTTTGCTGAAGGTAAAGTCAGTGACAGGGCTGCAGTTGAAGTTATCCGGACCATCCTGGACGGCAAGGAAGAAAAGGCTCCATCCCGGATTATCGAAGAAAAAGGCCTCTTCAAAGCCGAAGACGATCTGGTAACAAAGGCTGTTGCCGAAACAATCGCCGAAAATGAAGCCGCAGTAAAGGACTATCTCGGAGGCGCAGAAAAGTCTCTGAACTTCCTGGTCGGACAGGTCATGAAAAAGACAAAAGGCACTGCAGATGCGAAAACTGCCCGCGAACTTATTGTAAAAGAGTTGATGTGAAAGAGTTGAAAGGGTAACCCGTCAGGGTTTACCTTTTTATTACTTATTAACTGATTTTTACTTCCTAATTGTGTATTCAGTTGCATTTATTATTTAGGCTTATTCTCCAACCCTGATTTTCGATTCATTTCGTGAGAGAGGTTTTTTTTTAAATGTGTATTTAACTCAATCCTAAATTAATAAATCTCAGGTCTGCGATCTTCTAGGATGGAACCCGTTTGCCTAATCTCTTTTGCCTCTTCGAGATCGATTTCCCCTATGAGGACACACTCTTCCTTCCCGGCTTCTGCCAGAATCCGGCCCCATCCGTCTGCAATAAAAGATCTGCCTGGATAAGTTGAATATCTATCTATTCCCGCTCTGTTACAGGCGATATGTAGCAGTTGGTTTTCAACTGATCGAGAAAGGGACATAATGCGCCAGGGATATATATAAAAATCAGGCATATCAGAAGCCGAAACTAGAAAATCTGCTCCTTCAAGGGCAAGTTTTCGGGCAACTTCCGGATATCGGAGCTCGTTACAGACCATAAGCCCCATGGAAAGTCCATACTTTTTTAGTCGGATAGGATGTATCTGGTCTCCCAGTGCAAAATACTCTTTTTCAAGCCCATAAAGCTGGGTTTTTCGATGGATGCCAGCTAGCTTTCCGGATTCGATGCAGAAACCCAGGTTGAACTGAGAGGGAGACGGCTTTTCCGCACCTATTGCTTCTTCCCTTTTTCTCTGTTCTATCATTGAGCCTGTAAGAATACACCCATGTTCCTTTGAAAAATCACATAAAGCTTCGAGGGTGGGACCGGAAGCAGTTTCAGCCATCTCAGCTATGCGGTCATAACAAAAACCCGTTGAGAAGACTTCCGGAAATGCGAGCAGTTCAGCTTCTTTCGAAACCGCTTCTTCTGCCAGGAAGAGGGCACGTTCAAGGTTTTCATGCTTTGAGCAAAGGGAGATATTCATCTGGATGCAGGCGGCTTTCATGGCAGTCACTCCTTACTTTCACGAAGTATAAGTCGCTTTACTTCATAAAGTTACTCCATTCTTATTTAGATAGGAATTCCGGGTCGAGTTTCACAGTATTTCTGAGGTAAAAATAAGATGTGAACCTTTTACAGGCAAAATATAAGACATGTGAATTTCAAAATAGATTTGAAGTGAAATACCTGCCTGCAAAAGAAAAATCAGGACTATCAATCACCTCAAAGTACAGAAAAGACACAGAGGTTAACAGGTCAACCGGATAATTTTCAATAAATTATTCAATCTGTTTTTATATGTATCGATTCAGCTTCCATGCCTATTTTGAGCTTAATAGTTTCTGGAGTGAATCATTACTTAAATAACGTCTCTGACTTTTTGCAGTTTTTATTGGATATTGGAGGTTATTTTGCTGAACTTCGATTAGAAGTTGTTTTGTTGGATTTTAGTTAGAGGTCGTTTGTTGGATTTCTGGAGGTTATTAAATGGCTGACGACTTTTGAGGAGTTATTTTCAGATTGTTCTTGAAGCGTTTTTTGACCTTTTTAACCGTGTGTCCTTTTCCTGTAATTTTGAATTAAATTTTTGTTGTCCGCACAACCCCGAGGCTTTCCATGATTTCCATTTCCACTGGAGTGAGGAACTTGCCGTTGCTCAACAAAAACCCATGTAAAACGGGGTTGTGAAAAGTCTTCCGGGTTGCTTCTTTCATATTCCGGATCTTCTTTACTGGTTTTGTAGTCCTTATTTAACAAAATGGCTACGGAAATACATTACCGTTATGTAGTATAAATAAATTTCGTTCAAATTAAGTGAGTTAATCCAGAAAAGTTCTCACACTGTATGCAGATCACAGCTGTTCCAAATCCTTAAAAAGAGATGCTCAAACCGACAGAAAAACATTTTCAGTTCAAGTCAACCCGCATTCAACGGCTTTGCACCTAAACTCTCTTTTGCACCTAAAATTTGAGACTTGCACCTAATGTATGGAATCAATGAAAACTTTAATGTGACAAATCCGTTTTTGTCTATTAAAACGGCTCTGTGGAAAACCTATCTAAATCCGCTTCAATAGGCTAAAAAACAATGTAAAAATAGATCAAGCCATTCAGTTCAAATTAATAGAGATTCTTTATTTCAGAGGATTTCTACAGAGCCGGAAAATTTGGAACTTTTCTTTCAAATCCATCCTAGGCTCAAATTTTTATATACGTAGGAACATTGTTAATTAATAGAAAGAGATCAGTTAATGAATAATGATACTCAGAGCATGAAAATATGGGAATGGATAACAAAAAAAATATCAATAGCAAAAATATGACTACGAATGCATTCACATACTTTATATGGGTTATTTTAATTTCAAGTCCATTATACGTGCTTTATTTTTTATATTCATTAGCTACAGGAGGTTCGATTATTTATAGCACAAAACCTTCAGTAATTTTCTTCATGGCTGGAGTAATTACATTATTTGATATCCTTGCAGTTCATCAAATAATGACTGTGAGAAATTGAGTTTCTGATTTAATATCATGTGTAATATATTTTCATTATAATTTTACTATTTTTGAACTCTTGGAATCTAATAAACTATAC
>NZ_JAVKPK010000072.1:0-18053 GCF_031461075.1 Methanosarcina baikalica
ATGCATGCAAAGGTACTGTTTTCAGCAATATTGAGGTGGTCAAAAGCCTTGTTGAGAAGACTTACACATCTACAGGACTCAAAGTGTTTTCGACTATAAAGGATAAAGTTTATGCCACGGGAAGAAAAGCAACTGAAAACTTCAAGGAAAAAATGAAAATTGTATTTGATGATTATTTAGGAAAATGGAATTACAGAGCAATTCCACAAGTGAAAAATTGAAGTTATATTTGCAGCATTCCTAAGAGTCTTGAAATGCTAAAGTACTCAGTTATTCTCTTAATGAAATATAGAAATAATGAGTTAACTATATTTAGTTAACAATGCCTGAAAATCTTATAAGCTTTCTGTTTTAGAAATTTTATGACAAAATAGATTATAGTTATAACTAAAGAAATATTTGTAAATATAATATTAATCGTCTTGCCTGAAGTATTATCAAGGTTTATAATTTTTGATCCGTTTTCAATTTTTACAACTTTTCCTAAAATATCTTTTGAATAAACTGGTTTGTCAAAATGCAGGGTTGAGTCACCCTTTACTATAAATTTAGTATTTCCATCATGTTTGGATTTTCGAATCACACGGTGAGCAATTAATCTTTGTCCATCGAAAAATAGAATTATGTCACCTTTAGTAATTTTTGTTAGATTTGCTTTCTTAATAATTATATTACTACCATTTTTAATGAGAGGCTTCATGCTATGTCCCTTTGTAGGAATACGTAAAAAAGTTCCAGTGTTTAAAATTTCTTTATAAAAATCAATAATATCAAGATTTTCCATTAAGCCTCAAAAACTTTATAATACTTTTATCTGGAAGAAAACCAAGATCATAACAAGGAATTTGATTAGTTAATATTTCTGTAAATTTAATTATATCACTCATTTTTGAATGATCCCACATGGGTAAATATGAGTGAGAAATCAATGAAGCTATTGCAGCTTTCTTTTCCTTATATGTTATAATGTTTTCTGTTGAATGAGAAATAAAATAAATTGTATCCAATCGTGTGTAAGTTGGAAGCGCTACTTTCGCACTAGAAAACCAGGGTGTTCCATATATATAAAATATGTCGTTTATATTTCTAATTATTATTCTTTCGTCACACAAAGGAATTACATCGAATTCGTCTTTAAATAGATTACATATCGTGCTTTTTCCTGCACCTGATAATCCGCTAAATAGATAGCCATTTTCCCTTACTTTAATAGCACAACTGTGAACTACTAAAGCTTGATAAGGAACTAGTAAGTAGGATAACAAAGTTGGACACAAGAGATAAATTATTGAGGACACATAATGATTATCTTGAAAATCAAGATAAATATCAACATAGTTTGCATTTTTTTTTAAGACAATTTGAGTAGGTGGTAACATATTATTGGAAATATTTAACCAATATAACTCTTTATCTTTTTCATTAAAATAAATGGTCCAAGGATTTGCATCTAATAATTTTATACCGAAGTTGGTATTCAGAATCTTTCGTTTATAAATGTTAAAAATAAGATCTGGAGAATTGTCTGAAACAAAAGATTTAATGTATTCACTGATTATTAATTGTACACCTCGTTTACATATAAATTCTATAGTAATACCGCTGAGTTCAATTTTTAATCTTCTGTCGGTTAATGGAATACTCATTAACGATAAACCCTTCTATATTTTATAATTAGAAAATTACTGCTATTATGAATCCGTACATCAAAGATCGTTGCTAAAAAGTTAGAACCTTAACTTCGACTAATTAGGGAATAAGTATTGAATATTGGCCCCATATTCCACATCATGAGGTATTTTGCAATTCATTTTATTCACAATGATGCATTCCCTATCATGGAAGCCAAAAAACAAACCAAAGTTCTCATATTAGAGGTTAATGTTATTGGAAATTTATGAGTTGGAGTTACTTATTCCCTATAAACGGCGGAGTTAAGGTTATAATTTACCTTGCACCAAACATCAATTTCTGTACGTTTTCAGCTTCCATTTCTTTATAAATCCAACAAGCAAAAGGATCAGGTGCAAAAAAATTCCCCGAATATTTGTATGCTCTTATTCGACATCTTCCTTCACATTCTTGAAAGAAATCACATGTTACACATTCTTTTAATTCTCCACGTTTAAAATTGATAAATGAGTATTTATTTTCCATAAAAATAGTATTCCAAATGTCAATTAGTGAATTATCGTATACTGATCCTAATGGGAATGTACGAGTACTCTTGGCCATTGTACATGGGTAGATTGTGCCATCATAATTTATTGACAAAACATTTGAAAATATTTTACACTTTTCTGATGAGTTTATTTCCCCATATTTTCTATAAAAGTTTCTAATTATTTTTAGCCCATTTTTTGAAGGAAGTAAATGCTGTGCATTTTCTAATGCAAATCCTGCAGCACCTATATTTAGCAAACTAATATTTTCAACGCCTATACTCCCCAGATATAGAATCAATTCTTCTAAATAAAAAACATTTCGTTTATTCATAGTTACAATGATACCGACATGTATATCGCTATTTATTAATTTTTTTACTATTTGAATTGTTTTGTTAAATGTTCCTGTACCTCTCATCCAATCATGGTCTTCATCGAATCCGTCAATGCTTATAAATATTGTATCTAGATTTTTTATCGAGCGTAATAATATGATATGGTTATCGCTTAAAAGCGTTCCATTTGTTGAAATATTAATCGAAAAATTTAAATTATTTGCTAAATCTAAAATTTCTTCAAAATTTGGATGAGTGAAAAATTCCCCACCAGTAAATTGGACTTTATTTGCACCGCAAGATTTTGCATCTGCCATTACACGTGTTACAACATCTAAGGGCAGTTTATACTCATGATCTTTATCATCCTTTTGATAACAATGTTTACACAACAAGTTACATTCAGAGGTTATCGCTATCTCTACGAAATCTAATTTCATAGCCCACCACATGATTCTCTCGTTTCGCAATTCATTGTCCAAGCAACATTTATTTTTGGGGTTGTATTTTTATCATTAAAGGAATAACTAACTAATTTTGGCTTTTCATATTTTCTGTTATCTACATCAATAATATAGCTTGATACCTCTTTTCCCGTAAATTCTAATTTTATTGCATCGATTTTTTGTAGTTCCTCAAAAAACATTAGGATGTCGGCTTCAGCTTCTTTTTTATCTATTCTATATTTTTCTACGATAAGATCTGTTATTTCAATTAATTTTCTTTTTCCATTGATTAACTCCCAGATAAATGCGCCAGATTCGTTTAATGAATAAATGCAACATAAGTCACCAACATTCTGCTGAATGGGAAATAACAAAACATCTGTATCAACTTTTCTGAAAACAATATCAGGACTTTTATTAATATACTGTTCAATATAATTCATAAAATTTCACATCATTCAATATTTTTGCTTTAGTTTCTTTATTCTAATCACACTTGGTTATATATATACTTATTTAGATAAATGGTTAGGTAATTTAATTATAAAAGATTAATTAAATTTTTCCATTAGAAAACTCTTTTATGTTTGCATTCAATACTATTAAATATTAGCAAAAAATAGTTTTTGCCTTATATGTCTATTTATAAGAATGTTTTGATAATTTACATCATTTGTGTTCTCATGGTTGAGTTTCCAGTACAATGAATGCCTTTAGGGTCCTTAAAAATTGGTCCACTTTTTAAGGAATAATGAGCCTTATTTTCTAGATTAGATATTGCGCCATTGTTCCCCAAATAAAAATACAGATGGAAAATGTTTAATTTTGCATATAAAGAGATATCTGCTTTCAGTTTCCTTTATAAAAGCTTATTAACCCTTTTTAATATTAGATTTCGTAAAAAGGAAAAATGTCATCGAATGCCATAATTACAAATAAATATAGTTTGTCAAAGAATAAAGCTATTGTTATATTCAGTTATCGATTTTAAAGCTTAATTTCGTTTATTATCTTAAAATCTAGGTTTTTATGGTGTATTTTTACTTGGGGAACTCTGATTATGTGTATATTGTCTGAAATAAACATTCTGGAATCTTAGTTTACACACTAACTTTGAAGGACCCTAAATGCCTTGTTATATTCACGTGGCAAGTAGGCTCTAGCCTCACAATATTACAAATGAATCAAAGAAAATATTAGAGGTTGAGTTATTATGGTTCAATTAAGTTTGTCATCTGAAGATAGACTCCTTCTATATTGCTCTAGATTAAATATAAGTAAGGAAATTAAGTATAAAATAGAAAAAATTTTAAATGAATCATTAGATTGGAATTACATTTTAGAATGTTCTGTAAGACAAGGAATTTCGCCGCTATTTTATTGGAACTTGAGCAAAATTGGCAATGGTAAAGACGTACCTTCTGAAGTCATGAAGAGCTTACAGAAAACATATTACAGAAATTTTGCTCGGAATATGCTCCTTTATGATGAGTTAAGTAAGGTTCTCATGGCATTCAGAGGAGCAGGCATTGATACTATAGTCCTGAAGGGGGCTTTCCTAGCAGAGGGGATTTATAAAAATATTGGTTTAAGGCCAATGAACGATATCGATCTACTTGTTAAAGAGAAGGATTTACAAAAAGCTAAGAGAGAACTCACTAAACTAATGTACTTTACTCCAAAAATAATTTTTCCAACGAAATTACATGAACAATTTCAAATGGCATGTTCTAATGAATTGCCGCCATTTGTGCATGAGACCAGAAAAATTTGTATTGAAATTCATTGGGATATTCAACCGCCTCAGAGTTCTTATAAGGTCGATATTAATGAATTTTGGAATAGTGCCAAATCGATCAAAATAGACGATATTGAAGCACTGACATTTGCCCCTGAAGATATATTACAGCATCTTTGTCTTCACTTACATAAACACATTAATTCTAGTAGTGCACCACCCGCTAAACCTCTTCGAGATTATTGTGACATCGCTGAGGTTATTAAGCATTACAAAGAAACAATTAATTGGGAATCTCTTATAAAAAGCTCGAATGATCATAGGATAGAAGAGCCGATTTTTCAGGGTTTATATATTGCTAACAAATATTTTGAGGCTTTTGTACCAGAAAATGTTCTTCAAAGACTTTGTGTTAAATCCACTATTGTTTTTGAGAAAATGTTTAAAATAGTAATTGAGAATAATTTAAACAGAAAAAATCAACTGGATGTAATTTACTATCTCACAAATTTGAAACTAATAAATGGAACTTGTAATAAGGTACGCATTATATTTGGAGATATTTTCCCATCTAAGGAATTCATGATTTATCGTTATTCCATAAAGGATGAAAAACAAGTCTATAAGTATTATTTAATCCGTTTAGGTACAGCTGTTCTATGGGGGTTGGACGCTTTGTGGCAATTTTCTCGTTATTTCTTTAAATCTACTCTCAGCAAGTAACTTATGAAGATTCCCATTTTCCTCTGGCATTTTTTCTTGGAACATTCGGAATTTCCTATGACCTTTTGTTTATAAATGGCTTAATATTTTTCTTTTTGTAACACATTTTAACGCTTAAAACCGCTAGCTGTAGACATTCTCCAAAGTATCTATGTGTTTCTTAGTATTTTTTTGCATTTGCTGGGGGACACTAATCGGTCATAAGTTGCATATTCCTGCATGAT
Organism: Methanosarcina baikalica; assembly: GCF_031461075.1. Taxonomy (NCBI): domain Archaea; kingdom Methanobacteriati; phylum Methanobacteriota; class Methanomicrobia; order Methanosarcinales; family Methanosarcinaceae; genus Methanosarcina; species Methanosarcina baikalica. Next base: position 5,632 of record NZ_JAVKPK010000072.1, read on the forward strand.
ATGGAATAGCTGAGTTAAGAAAAGCATAGATGAATTATATTAGGACTTACGCGATTGAACTGAAAAATCAATAGCACTAAACCTTCAAATGTCTAAATATTGAATATGACCACAATGTATATTGTGCTTGATTTTGTACATCAAGTGCGCAAGTCCTAATTAAATTCAAAATACATAGATTACAATAAAATCTCTGCATAACAAAGGTATTTGGTTGGATTTTGTTCTCAAATTTAAAGCCAAAACTGCAAAAATGTAGAGGTATTGCCAGAAAAACCTGTCATAAGAAAAAATGATTTTACAGAAATATCAGCACACTTTAATTAAGAGCCTATACAAAAAGTCAGTAATGAATATGTTGAAAAGTTGCAAGAAGTCTGAATATCCGGGCATCTATTCAGGTTTTGCATATTGCTAAAAGGAAAGTTACGGTAGTTAACAACACTTTTCGTATAGACTCATAAATAAGCAAAAATATCTGGCTATTCAGTTCAAATTAGTTGGGATTCGTTATTCAGAGGATTTCTATAGAGCCGTATTCTTGTATTTCCTAAGAGCTGATTGTGAAGTAAAAATTGAAAATAAATAATATTAACACTTTGGATCGTCTATCATTAAATGGTTGTTAAGAGTATTCTGAAAAATAAAATCAACCAGGTAACTGTGGGCGACCGAGTTTTGGGATGACTCCATAAAATATGCGAACTGATTAAATAAAATTCAATTCAATCGCTGTATTTTTATAATATTATTTACATAATATTAATTGGTTCATGAGGGAGTAATCTGTGGAGTGAATCAGGACAGCCTAAAATCTGATCCCGTAATATACTTCATTAACATGTATCTGTAAAATGGAGCAAATTCAGGACAGCTTGAAATCTGATCCCGTAATATACTTCATTCGTGCAGGTCAAACCTTGTGAACCACCTTACAACCGACTTTTTTACTCGACCTTCAAGTCTGTAGTACTTTTTTCTCATTTTTTACTTCTTTTCCCTACCTTTTTGGCTTTCTTCTTTTCTTCTGTCTTTGCCGGGCTGTAATCGTTAAAGCCTTCGGGCATATACCCAGACCTAAAATTGCCACCTTCAAGGGCAAATATAGAATCATTTAGAGGCGTTTTTCAATACACGTTTTCTCCAAAGTGCAAGTAAGTATAAAAAAGCTTGAAAAATAGTAATAATAATTTGGACTATTAAAAGTTTCTAAATGGACTCGGCGGGATTTGAACCCGCGGCCTTTACGTTGCGAACGTAACGATCTACCCCTGATCTACGAGCCCTTTTAAAGAAGAGAGAATAGTGAAAAGATGAGTTTTCCGGACGCATTGTCCGGTTCTCTTCTCTTTCTTAAATGCGGTAGAGTTCCAGGATCTGGATGTTTTCGACGCCCGGAACTTTTGCGAATGCTTCTTCTACGGCTTCGGTTCCGCCTTCCTCGTCGTTAACGATTAACGTAACAATCAGTGCCTTTAATCCGAAAGCGATAGGTTCTTCGATAATGTCTCCGTAAAGGTCGGTCCCTGCCGGGATTACACCTTTAAGTTTCTCTTTTAGTTCTACAAGGTCAGTGTCAATGCTTTCCGGCATAATTTTCATTTTCGCTGCGACTTCTCCCATTCTGATTCCTCTTATATTTATATCTGATCCTGTTGTTCTGGATTTCACGTTACTTGTTTCATGTGATGCGAGACTTTGCCTTAATTCAGGGAGCCTTGTATCCGCACTTGGGGCAGGTGTATACGTTACCCTGCTGCCTGCAGCTTGTGCATCTTCCGATCTCTTCTCCGCACTGTGGGCAGGGAAACTTTACATAGCCCTTTTCCACGAGGCGAATTCCGCATGAAGTACAGTATTCAACTTTTTGTGATGACATTTTTTTTCTCCTTAAAAGTTATTCCGCATAGTAGATTTGTAAAGTGTTGCCGGTGAATCGGGTGCCTTTCTTAAGCATCGATTTTCTGCTTTTACTGGCACCTTTATTAACATTAGCAGATATAATTAACTGAATTTAAATAATGCTTTTTGAATACGCTTTGCTTCTCCCCTAGTCATATACGATATACGATTTAAATATTCCCCTTTACTACAGTACCAAGTACAGGCTTCCCATACACTGCCCGAACCACCCTTTCCGGACATTTCCCGTTTACAATTAAGCATTCCACTCCGTTTTTAAGGAGGAATTCCGGCAGGGCAGCGTCGATGCAGCTTACGCAGCTTCCTGTGAAACTGGCAGCAGAGATTTCCCGGACCAATTTTTCGTCCCTGAATATTCCGTCCACATCCGTAGCCTTTATAAACACTGCCCCGATCTGTTTTGCAATCCAGGCTGCAATAGTGTCAGAAGTCACATCCCAGATATGAGGCAGAGGGTCTTCGTTTTTCAGGAGCCTGTAGGGAAACAGGATAGAGATTCCCTGATGCAGGTCTTTTATCGAATCTGTAGCTATTGCGCTGCTTTTATCCTGGAGGTAGCAGGCATACTGCTCCATACCAAGTATGGCCATCCAGTGGGCTGCGTCGGCACCGAGAGAAAACCTCTCGTCAGCTTCCCTTGCAGCATCAGCAAACAATCCTCCTCCAGGTACAATGAGAATGGAACAGGGCAGTCTTGCGGATATATGCTCTCCATCTGCAGCCATAAGGCTTCCGGAGCCAAATTCTTTTACTAGCCTGCCCAAAAGTTCGGGAGCTTCCTTGATGAGGCTCCCCCCTATTTTGACTACCACTCTCATAATCTTCCTTTCAGAGTTTTTATTCACAGGTGCTTTCGCGTTCTATTCAGTTGCATCGAAACCTGGAATTTCAGGCATCCAGCAGTCTGGCAGCAGCATATGCCGGGAAGACCTTTGAAATTTCCTCTCCCCAGTGCCCGGAAACCGAGATGCATTCGAAACCAAGCCTTTCTGAAGCTTCTTTAATCATAAATTCTCCCAATCCTGCTGCTGCGATTCTCTCAAGCCCGTTTCTTTGCGCGACCTCGGAAATAGCTTCAGCCAGGGCAGAGATCTGTTTTTCTTTTACCTGGCCTGCTATTTCGTATACATCTTCTTCTCTTATTTCGGAAAGGTCCGCACAGACCAATCTCGAAATCCTGCGCATAGCATCTTTTTTGCTCCTGCCTGCTCCATCGGCAGTTTCACACGTATACATTTTTTCATCAATTTCCCCAAGCAGGAGATAAGCATCTGCAGTTGTTGCAAAAAGCTCTGAAGCGGTCCTACACCAACCCCTTTCAAGTTTTACTTTTTCGAGAAGTGTGGCAAGGTTTGTCCTTAGCGTACCTGCATATATAAGTTCACTCCTGACCAATCTTTCAAAGTCAGTAAGTCCTGCTCTGTGCTCCCCGGAAATAATAGGGATAATGTCGCTTGTGGTACTGCCCACATCCACAAAGATGCAGTCCCTGAGTTCTGTTCCTATTAGCCTGGCTGAAGCCGCCCAGTTGGCAGCAGCAAGTTCCCTTAGACTATTAGCTTCGCTCTGAAACCTGCCCATGCTGTTTATGTACGAGGCTTTTGAAGGACCAAAAGCGGAATCAACAGCTACCTTTATAAAACGGATGCCCTGTTCCTTGTCTTCAAAACAGTCCGCAAGTTCGCCTGTCATAACAATGGCGACTTTTTCGGGCTGAAGCCTCTGTGCGATTTCCTTCAAGACCTCCGGAAGTCGGGTATTTTTCCAGAGAGGCAAATAGTGCAGTTCCACAATCGTTCCGTCCGAGGAGGCAACTTTGGTATTCGCTCCTCCAATATCAAGCCCGATAACTTTCGAATCCATTTTTGATCCCTTTTTCCAATCTTTTTTTCAGCTTTCCTTATATTCTTCACTCCACTGGTTTTTCAGCCTGTCCGAAAAGCTCGCCAAGAACATCCTTTAAAAAGAAGGATGAAGGGCGAATATTTTCAACATATTGCCAGCGTTTTTCATGCATGGATAACTCGAAAATCTAGGATTTCCTGCGAAAATGTAGGGATAAAGATAAGCTGAAACCGCGCACAATTGTTAATACCGTCCAGGTATTGGAGCCATTCATTGAATTTCTCGGGGACAGGCAATTATCGGAAGATATAGTTTATGACTATATAGAGACACTGGATGAGCGCACGTTCAAGCAACAGGGGAAGGAAAAGACATATGCACCCAGCACAAGATATTTTATAGAAACAACTCTAAAAATTTATTGCACCTCATCCACCCAAATTGAAAAACAGGTTCAAATACTCCTCAATCAGAAGGCTATAGAAACGCCAGGGAATAAAAAAGTGTGGTGAAAATTTTTGTAATCCCTGGAATGCCTATTATCAGGATCATGTTTTTTACTCTGAAAACGTTGATATATAAAGTGAACACATGTTAAATATGTTCAAGCACCTAGAAATTTAGTCACGTGGGGTAGTTAGTAGTTTGTCGTCAATGCCGATTGGTATTGGACTCGTCACCCTGGAGCCAATCGGCATACAACTCTTTTCAGGATTGTTTGTGCTTAAAAACTATCTGATAAAACTGTCTGATAATAGTTTCCACTTTATGAATCCACATGGTCAAAAGCTTATCAATCAGAAGTCTATAGAAGCACATGGAAATAAAAATCCTTGTATGAGTTGTGGTGAGGTCTTAGATGCCACATATTAAAATCATCATTGTGTTCAATTATCATTCTTATTTAAGGTCATATTACCCTGACAACACCTATTAAAAACAGTATCAAGTTCAGTTATCTCCTTGGTCCAGGGGGTATATGACGCACATTCAGTGTTACAGCCCCCCATAACCAGAAGTCCAAAAGTGCACCTATCAATCTGGATATGCTCAGGTTCCCTGCGATCGTTATGTACAGGCTCGTACCAATATTTATGATAAATACAACCATCCTTTATGAGACTTATTCTTTTTTGGGTTTTTGATTGATTGCAGTCATTAAATGTGGAAAATAATAATAAAGTTTGATAGTTCCAAAAGATATTAAAAAGTATATCCTTTATAGTCATTGTATACCCCCTTTAATCTAATGGATTTAAACATATAAAAAAATTATTGTATGTAGTCACGTAGAAAGATACGTGTATTTATATCCCAACTGAGAACATTATCACGTGCCTTTTATTTAATTTCCCCTAAAGCAATATTTTTATTACGCTTGCCTCGGCCTGCTCGAAGTATGTTCCAAATATGATCAGGTATTATATTTTTGGATAGAAACAACAGAAGAAGGAGAAAAAGACAAGAGAACATGGAAGGGATAAATTGTTTAAGCGCTCTCAAAAACTGATAACTGTTTAATGCCTTAAAAAAACTGTTCATAGTTTGCATTACATCATCCGGAAGCTCCGCAAACTAAAGAGATAGTAAAAAACTGGAAAAACTTTTTTTAGTTAGGTGATTATTACTCTGATTATAAACTCTATTTTCTGACTATTGATTCCATAAAACCCTTCATATTCTATATTATAAACTGCATTATTATAAAATTCTATATTAGTGAAAATCTTTACCCTGAGGCCATTAACCAAAGAATCATAAAAAACACAGTTATACACACTAATAGAATCGCAATTGATACAATGAATGCAATTGTAATACCCTTTCCCATGCGGTTTGGCTCCGTTTCCATCACCATTTGAATTAATCTCCAAATTTCTAATTGTATATTATAAACTCCAATTCCTTATATTAATGGTTTTCATGCAGACCATCCTGATATGATTTAGAATTGTAATTATCCAAGTATTTATTTGTTACATGAAAGTATTTGTACAAAACAATGTACAAAACAATGTACAAAACAAATTGGTTGGTATTTGTAAAAAAACGTACAGAAAAAGAGTCATGAAGATCAAAGAGAAATACAAACTCAGAAAATCCAGCGACCCTTACATTAACCATGTCGATAAAGAGAATCTCGATGCTTTCGGAATGTCCTTCGGAGGTGCTACCGCATTAAACCTGACACATGCATCTGACTTAGAGCCTATCCGAAAAATCGGTAATACATGTTGAACAGTCACAGTAGTTCTATAATATCGGAGTATCCATTCCGGTTTTGCATATTGTCTATTGTGAAAGTTACAGCAGGTACCCACTTTTCGGATAGGCTCTTAATCGAGGCTAGCGCTTATCTTGAGGGTTTCTTTTATAGCTCTATGTGGCAGCTCTCACATGAAAAATAGGGCCAGTGCCCTACATCACACATTGTTATCTTCTTTTATACCATTTATCAATTTTTCTAAATAGTTAAGACTCACAACTTTAAAGTATTCTCCTTTAAATAATCCTTTGAAAAGCAGTATTCTCCCTCAATGTGCACCGAATCCGACAGTTCTCCGAATTTGTTTTTCAAAAGGAGACCTCCAATTTCCTCCCGCATAACGTGGCTGATCCCAAAAAGTGAGGCAGTGGGTCTGGGGTTTACATCAACTACATAAGGAACGTCGGCAAGTACGATATCTACGCCCACATACCCAAAACAATTCAGACTTTTCACTGTGGAGATTGCAGCCTCATAGAGTTCTTCTCTTCTGGGAGTCTGGTAAGGAGTAAGGCTGCCGTTGTATTTTATGCCGTAAATCCCTACTTTTCCATTTTCTCCGGTTTCTCCTTCTTTTTCGCCAAACTCTATGAACTGGCGGTTTACAGTGAGAGGAAGCGGCTTTTTTCCTGCAATGAGGCTTACGCTCAGGTGCTTTCCCTCAATATATTCGCTTGCAATGAATTCTTCGTTGTTCTCGAACTCCGTGACAAGGTATGTTGCCTCAGCTCCGCAGCCGAATCTGGGTTTTGTAACGTACTTTTTGCCTTCTTCAGCTTTTTTCGCGATCTCAGGAACCTTGATACCGGCTTTCTTTAGGATTTCCGTACATAGTAGCTTATCCGCGCAGCAAGCTGTCGATTCAGGCGAACATCCAAGGTTTAAAGTGTTTTCTTCAAGGATTCTGTTGAGTTCGGGAAGCATCCGGTCAGGGGCAATAACCAGTCCAGCATCACATTCCTGTGCTTTTTGCTCGATTACCTGCCTGAAGTCTTCTGCCGTCGATTTGAGGGCCGTGCCTGCACATATTTCCGTGCTCGCCGACGGGTAATACACTTCATGCCCCAGATGGACAAAGCTTTCTGCGAGGGTTTTTAACATAGCCGCTCCCTCGGGGATCAGGGACTTTTCACTGTCCGTGCCGACAGCGAATTCTGCAATCAGGATTTTCATTAGAAATGAAAAACTCGGTCATTTATATATCACTTTTTGTCTGTAAGAATTAAGAGCAAAAAGCCAACAAAAGGGAAAATCTCTAATGTAAAGGCTGAAAAAAGTGAAGGATTATGAATTAAGTTAGTATAATGAATTAAGTTAGTATAATGAATTAAGTTAGTATAGATGTAAAAAAAGTGAAGGATTATGAATTAAGTTAGTATAGATGTAAAAGTTTATATAAATTATATAGATTATATCATAAAAATTAGACATTGTAAAATATACAGGTGCCTGGTACTATTGAATCGCAAAAATTCTAATTCTCAGTCGGTCTTTGAGAACCCGTTTGTAAAAACCCTTTCTGTCGCAGTTTTCATGGGTATATTCCTGGTTGACATGGGACTCGGGCTCTTTCAGATTTTTTCCACAAAAACAAGTCCATTGCCTTCCTCACTCGTACTTTTGATCTTTGCAGTGACGTTTATCGCAGGAATGGTTTTTTACGAAAGGAATGGATTGGATACGTTCAGTTCTCTTTTTGGGGGAGCTCTTGCAGGTTTCGGTTTTTCCTTCGTGTTTGTCTCTCTCGTAGGAGGCGTGCAATTTGCGTTAGGAGGAGGAATTTCGGCTCTCGGCTGGGGGCAGGTGATTTCTGCAGTTGCGGGATCCATGATCGTAAGCATTATAATGCTTAAAGTACTCTTCTATAAACTTCAAAACCACTTTTACTGATTTTTCTTCTTTATTTTATTTCCTGAAGCATATGTACCCCAGTTTTCAGAAAAGTATTTATAGAATTACAAACAATCACAGGTCAGGACGAGCGTAACCGTTATAAATAATTGATGGGGATCGATTAATGAAGATATTTAATAAAGAGGAAAATTCGGATTCTAAAGAAGATATCCAGACTGGGGCTGAAAACCCTGAATCCAAGAATTCTGGTTCTTCGGCGGAAAAGGTTAATGAAGCACGGGAAAGTTCCGAAAAGGCTTCTGTCAGTCAGGAGGCTGAGAAAAGCATTGAAACCATCTGCCAGGAAGAAAACCAGATTCTCAAGGACCAGCTTTTCCGGCTTGCAGCAGACTTTGACAATTTCCGAAAACGGGCCGCCCGCCAGATGGAGGATAATCGAAAAGTCGTTCTTGAGCAGGTGCTTCTTGACTTTGTTGAAGTCACGGACAATTTCGACCGCGCCCTTAAATCTGCAAAGACTGCAGAGGATATGAGTTCGATCGTCAGCGGAATAGAGCAGCTTTCAAGGCAGTTTTTTTCAATCTTCGAAAAGTACGGGCTTGAGAAGATCAAGAGCGAAAAAGCCAGTGAATTTGACCCTCACAGGCACGAGGCAGTTCAACATATCGAGACCTCTGAAGTCCCGGATAATACTATATTAGAGGTTTATAAACCCGGATATGCCCTTAACTCGAAAGTTATCAGACCCGCTATGGTTTCAGTTGCCAGAAGCCCTGATGAAGCAGAGAAATAAAGGAGACAAAAATCCGGAAAGATTTAGTAAGTTATCATGTGAAGAATGCTTTGCTGAAAAAACAGCCTTATTGCCTTATTAAGTATTTATTTCATACCAAATCTAAGTTTACTACACTTAAATTAACACAAAATCACTATACATTAAATGCAGATAAAAATTTAAAAACGCTTATTCAGGTATAACTTAACTCCTGAATTTAACTTAAAAACTTTACCAGATAATTTAATTAAATAATTTATCTTAATAAAAATACTTTGATTGAATGGTTTAACTAAGTAATAATGAGGAATAACATGGCAAAAATACTGGGTATTGACCTTGGTACTACCAATTCATGCATGGCAGTGATGGAAGGCGGGGAAGCTGTCGTGATCCCTAACGCAGAAGGCGCAAGGACAACTCCTTCCGTGGTCGGATTTTCCAAGAAAGGGGAGAAACTTGTAGGTCAGGTTGCAAAGAGACAGGCCGTTTCAAATCCTGAAAACACTGTCTATTCTATTAAAAGACATATGGGAGACGTCAATTATAAGGTAACCCTGCAGGGAAAACAATATAAACCGCAGGAAATCTCCGCAATGATTCTCCAGAAGCTTAAATCCGATGCAGAAGCTTATCTCGGAGATGAAATCAAGCAGGCTGTTATCACGGTCCCTGCATATTTCAATGATGCCCAGAGGCAGTCCACAAAGGATGCAGGGTCAATCGCAGGTCTTGAAGTTCTGAGAATCATCAACGAGCCGACTGCCGCATCCCTGGCTTACGGGCTCGACAAAGTAGATGTGGAACAAACAATTCTTGTCTACGACCTCGGTGGCGGAACTTTTGACGTGTCCATTCTTGAACTCGGCGGGGGAGTCTTTGAGGTGAAGTCTACTAGTGGTGATACTCACCTCGGAGGAGATGACTTCGACCAGCGCATTGTCAATTACTTGCTTGCCGAATTCAGGAAAATAGAAGGAATTGACCTTTCCAAAGACCGGTCTGTACTCCAGCGCTTAACCGACGCTGCCGAAAAAGCCAAGATCGAACTATCTGGAGTTGCAAGTACCAACGTCAACCTTCCCTTCCTCACAGTTGGCCCTGAAGGAGAGCCCAAACACCTTGATATTGACCTGACCAGAGCCCAGTTCCAGAAGATGACTGAGGACCTTCTTGAAAAAACCCTTGTATCGATGCGCCGGGCTCTCAGCGATGCAAAGCTCACACCAAATGATCTCGATAAAGTGATTTTGGTAGGAGGCGCCACAAGGATGCCTGCAGTAGTCGAGCTTGTGGAGAACTTTACAGGAAAGAAACCGTATAAGAACATCAATCCTGATGAAGCCGTTGCCGTCGGGGCAGCCATTCAGGCCGGTGTGCTCGGGGGCGAAGTTAAGGATGTACTGCTGCTTGACGTAAATCCTCTTACTCTCGGGATCGAAACTCTCGGTGGCATAGCGACTCCGTTGATTCAGAGAAACACAACAATTCCCACAAAGAAAAGCCAGGTCTTCTCAACTGCAGCTGATAGCCAGCCCTCAGTAGAGATTCATGTCCTTCAGGGAGAAAGGGGAATCGCTTCCGAAAACAAAACTCTCGGCCGTTTCATTCTGGACGGAATTCCGCCAGCCCCAAGAGGCATCCCGCAGATTGAGGTCACCTTTGATATCGATGCAAACGGGATCCTGCATGTAAGTGCAAAGGACCTCGGGACCGGCAAGAAACAGTCCATTTCTATTCAGAAGCCAGGTGGGCTCTCGGACGCTGAAATAGAACGTATGGTTAAAGACGCGGAATTGCATGCCGAAGAAGATAAGAAGCGCAAGGAAGACGTAGAGAACAGGAACAATGCCGAAGCCCTTATTAATGCTACGGAAAAGACTTTGAAGGATGCCGGAGATGTGGCCACTGAAGACCAGAAGTCAAAGGTGAATGCCGCAGTCGAGGACCTTAAGAAAGAGCTTGAAGGCAAGGACAGCGAGGCCATAAAAACGAAGACCGAAGCTCTCCAGGAAGCCGTATACCCGATTTCCACTGCTATCTACCAGAAAGCTCAGGAACAGGCTCAACAGGCTGCCGAAGCAGGAAGTACTGACGCAAAAGGTCCTGATGAGACAGTCGTTGACGCCGACTACGAGGTAGTTGACGACGAAAAGCGTAAATAAATAAAGAGAAATTAACAGTAATGAGACAGGTCTGGAGATTCGCAGGCCTGACCGGAACCTGGTTGCAGGCTCCGGCCCTTTAATCTTTTTTAAAACAACAGGGAATCCTGATGGCTACAACACGTGATTACTATGAAATTCTCGGATTGTCTAAAGACACCTCGGCCGAGGATATAAAGAAGACATATCGGAAACTTGCACTGCAGTACCATCCTGACAGGAACAAGGAAGCTGGGGCTGAGGAAAAGTTTAAGGAAGTATCCGAGGCTTATGCCGTTCTTTCAGATCCTGAAAAACGAGCCCAGTACGACCGCCTGGGACACGCCGGAATCGATGGGCAATACAGCGCAGAAGATATCTTCCGGGGTGCGGACTTCGGCGGTTACGGGGACATTTTCGAAATGTTTTTCGGAGGGGGCAGAAGGGGTCCTGTGGGGCCGAGGAGAGGGTCCGACCTCCAGTACGATCTTTATATCACCTTTGAGGAAGCAGCTTTTGGCGTCCGCAAAGATATCGATATCCACAGGACTGAAAGATGTTCAGCCTGTTCCGGAACCGGAGCCAAAGAGGGAACAACTCCCAAGAGATGTCCCACATGCGGCGGTACAGGACAGGTTCGCACGACTCGCTCCGGATTGGGTATGCAATTTGTGAGCACTACCACCTGCAGTACCTGTCACGGCAGGGGCCAGATTATTGAGTCGCCCTGTCCTGTCTGTAATGGGGCAGGCAGAGTTCAAAACCGGAGAAAGATAACAGTAAACGTGCCTGGAGGAGCGGATTCGGGCATGACCCTGAGGCTCACCGGAGAGGGCGATTCAGGAGAGCCGGGCGCGCCGGCTGGAGACCTGTATGTAGTTCTTCATGTGATGGAACATAAATATTTCAAACGGGTCGACTACGATGTAATCTCTGAACTTCCAATCTCATTTACGCAAGCTGCACTTGGGGCTGATGTGATGGTTGATACCCTCTATGGTAAGGTTAAAATGAACATCCCTGCGGGAACTCAGACCCATTCCGTATTCAGGCTTAAAGACAAGGGAATTCAGCACCTTCATGGGCACAGAAAAGGTGACCAGCTCATAAGGGCCATAATTAAAACTCCGACAAAGCTTAATCAGGAACAAAAAGAGCTGCTCCGTGAGTTCGAATACCTGAGCGGCGGCAAGAAGTCCGAAAAGGATGAAAAGGATAGGAATGAGAAGTCCAGGAAAAGCAAGGGGCTTTTTGAAAAAGTAAAGGACGCATTCGAGAGTTAAAAACAGCTTTTAGCTCAATTTTCGTCTTTTCTTTAATACATTTTTCAGGAAAATATTTCTTATAGAACTCGTCCCAAAAATCAAAATTTGCTTCTTAAGCCTTGTATTTCGAATAATCATGATCATGAAAAGAATTCTGAAAACTCTTAATAATTAAGAATAAAATGGTTTTTTTGAATAGGCTCAATAAGTAAAACTCTTTATACGTATTGGGTATGAGAAAAAGATGTTACCTCGTAAAGGTTCTACTTTTGATCCTTTCTACTTTTGATCCTTTCTACTTTTGATCCTTTCTACTTTTGATCCTTTCTACTTTTGATCCTTTCTACTTT
>NZ_JAVKPK010000073.1:0-17663 GCF_031461075.1 Methanosarcina baikalica
AAAAGCTCCGGTTGCCTGCTTCTCCGCTAAGCCGACAACCGGAAAAGCAGAAATAGTAGTCCAGTTCACCAATATGAGCACGAACAGCCCAACTTCCTGGTACTGGGATTTCGGTGATGAAACTACTTTAACTGCCAAAAATCCTTCACACAAGTACACTAACGTTGGAAAACACACAGTGTCTCTGACTGTGAAGGGTGATGGGGGTAGTAACATCAAAAAAATAAGGGCTTGCTATTTCTGCCATTTAATTTTTACCCCATTTAATAATTTATAATAGGAATGTGTTTCATCATTCCAGAATACCCGAAAAAATTAACAAACACGCCGACAATCGGCTTTTTTACCAGGTTGAATATTGAGGTTATGTTGAAATACTTTTAGTCCTGCTAATTAATGGTATCTTCCTTTATCTTGATCATCCTCCTGACACCGGAGGGAAAAGTGCAATTTCATCTCCTTCTAAAAGTGTCAGCGATTCAATATCTTCTTTGTAAATTCGTATGCCATTTATCATCAAAACTAAATGGCTATGCAGATCCCCATCCCTGGAGAAAAGTTGATCTTCGGATTCACCGGCTCTTTGGCGAAGTGAGTCAAGAAGTTCTCTCACTGAGGTGCCTTCCGGATATTCAAGAAAACTGTCAGCCCCGAGAATATCTTTTACCTGAGCAAAGGCTCTTATTCGAATCTTCATAATTCCTCCCATAAAATATCATCTTCTGGTCTATCATAACATATTTTGTGATTATGCCTGCGTTCTCATGGTTCGTTAGCTGATTAGTATTATTTCCTGACTCCCTCTCGGAATTGTTTTTGGTAGATGACTGCTTTACATTCCTATCAACGACAAAAAGTATTTTTACCAGGAATGTCGTTTTTAGAATATTCACAATTGTGAATGATATTAAAAAATTTAAAGTTTGTGGAACTGGCAAAAGAGAACTGGCAAAATAAAACGGTCGGTATACATCCATGGAAACAGAAAATACACAAGATGCATTGATAAAAGAACTCCAAGGATTGGAACGCTTACTTATTTCATATTCAGGGGGCATAGACAGCACTTTACTTGCATTACTTGCACAAAAGGAACTCCGGGATAAGGTCAAATGTATACTTTTTGATGCGCCTCTTGTCCCCAGAAGAGCTGTTAATGATGCAGTAGAAATCGCACGTAAATTCGGTTTATCCTGTGATATACTGCCTTTTCCTATAATAGAAAATGAAGAATTTAGGAAAAATAGCCCTAATCGTTGTTACATTTGCAAAAAACAATCTTCCAGGATGCTGTGGGCTCAGGCGGAAAAGCTGGGAATCTCAAATATCGCAGATGGAATTAATGCTTCCGATCTCAATGAATACCGTCCCGGGCTTCAAGCAAGTAACGAGGAAAAGATCCTTCATCCTTTCCTTTCCTTGGGAATTGAAAAAAAACAGATACGGCAAATAGCTCAGGACTGCGGGTTTGATTTCTGGAACAAACCGTCAGCTTCATGTCTTGCATCGCGAATTCCATATGGGGAAAAAATCACACTTGAGAAGCTGCAAATGATAGAAAATGCAGAAAATTTGCTGCATGATCTGGGTTTTTTGAATCTGCGTGTACGACTGCATGGCAATATTGCACGAATTGAATTGATATCTGGAGAATTTGAGAAGGCAGTAACCATTCGAGAGCGAATCGGCGAGCTCTTAAAAGACTGCGGCTTTTCTTATATTACTCTCGATCTTAAAGGATACAGAAGCGGTAGCATGGATGAAGTCCTATGAGAATTGAAGATTGTATGGCTGATTTCCAGATACCTCAGCACCTTCATTACATGGATAGTGCTGCAACCAGCCTTATTCCTGAGCCTGTTATAGCTTCAATGAACGAATACGATCGGCAGTACCGCGCTAATGTAGGCAGAGGGATGCACAGGCTTACAAGAGTTGCAACACAGCGGTACCAGGAAGCACATGATTCAATCAGCAGCTTCATTGGCGGGAAAGAGGGTACAACAGTTTTTACCAGGAATACGACAGAAGCTATCAATATGGTTGCAGCCGGACTGGAGTGGCAGTCTGGGGACCGGATAGTGACAACAATTGTAGAGCACCACTCAAATCTGCTTCCCTGGCTTCGACTGCGTCAAAAGGGAGTTGAGGTAGTTATTCTCCAGCCGGGCCCGGATGGTATTTTTGATATAGAGACATTTGATGACGCAATTACTGCCGGCACAAAGCTGGTTGCGGTCAGCCATGTTTCAAATGTACTTGGTACCGTGCAGCCTGTTCGCAAGATTGCTGCAATCTGCAAAGAGCGTGGAGCATATTTCCTGATTGACGGAGCACAGTCCGTACCCCATTTTCCTGTAAATGCTCCGGATACGGGATGTGATTTTTTATGTTTTTCTGGGCACAAGATGCTTGGGCCAACGGGTACTGGCGTGCTGTGGATGCGAGATGCGGTTATTTCCCCCTTTATAATAGGTGGAGGCACAGTTGATGATGTCACCACTGAAGGATATACCTTAACTGACGGTTATCAGCGATTTGAAGGGGGTACACCTAATATCTCAGGAGCAATTGGTCTGGCGCAGGCAGGGAAATATCTCGAAAGCCTGGAAATGGATGCTATATATAGACATGAACAAAAACTCACTAAGCGCCTTCTCGCAGGGCTTGCTGAGATCGACAATGTCACTATTTACGGGCCGCCGGAAATAAAAAACAGGATCGGGGTTGTCTCTTTTACCATAGACAAAATTCATCCTCATGAAATAGCCTATTTGCTTGATGAAAGAGCAGCAATTCTGGTCCGTTCGGGAGACCATTGTTCTATTCCATTGATGCGACATCTTGGGCTTGAAAATGGTACTGTAAGGGCAAGCCTTTATTTATATAATACGTTAGAAGAGATCGACCTGCTTCTTAAAACAATTGAAGAAATCGCACGTACGGTGTAAAAATGTACAGCACGGTTCCCTGTATAAAAAGTAATAACGGGTCAATGATCCCCTCATCACATGATGTTGTAATGGAAGTACCTCTTGCCGTCTTCGTCAACGGTCGCCACGCTCTAACTGCAATGATAAGTCCGACAATGCTTGAAGAGTTTGTAACAGGATTTTTATACACGGAGAAAATAATCAGCAAACTTGAAGATATCGAATCCTTACGCATAGAAGAGAAAGGAGAAAGAAAAAGTGCCAGTGGCCTGAGTGCAAGTGTTCTTACGAAAAACCCTTTTTCGATCATGTTTTCCAGTAAAACCGTTCTTTCCGGATGCGGTGGAGATACTTCATATGTGGATTCTGAAAGGCTTCCGAAAATCCGGTCTGACATGGTCACTGAACTTTCCGCGATAAAGAAAATAATGAAAGAAACACTGATTTCAGACCTTCACACCAGAACAGGCGGCATACATATAGTAGGACTTTTCGGACCGGATGGCAAAATCTGCGTAATAGAAGATATAGGCAGACACAACGCTCTTGACAAGGTAATAGGTTACGGATTGAAACATGGTGTGGATTTTTCCAGGACAATTGTGACCTGTTCGGGAAGACTCTCCTCCGAAATGGTAAGGAAGTGTCTGGTAGCTAATATCCCTATTATTGCCTCCAGAGGTGCAACTACTACTCTTGCCATAAGTATGGGGAAGCAGGCAGGTCTTACTATTATTGGCTTTGTCCGAAGCCAGAAAATGAACATCTACACAGGTGTGGAAAGGGTCAAGAATCAGGAGTTTGCTTAACTACAATTCTTAATTATTATTTTCGACATGCATATTATCATTCTCGACAGCATATAAGTCACTGACAATTTAAAACGTCTATTGAGGAATATTAATGAAAAACCCGCTAAAAACAATAAGGGAAACAAAACCACTCATACATCATATCACTAACTGGGTGACTATTTACGACTGTGCAAATATGACAAGGGCATTTGGTGCGCTGCCTGTAATGGCGCATGCCCCTGAGGAATGTGCTGATATGACAGGGATTTCATCTGCACTTGTGCTTAACATCGGAACCCTGACATCCGAAATTATTGATGCAATGATTATCTCAGCTACAGCTGCAAACGAAAAGAAAATTCCAGTCGTGCTTGATGCAGTCGGCGTTGGCGCTACAAAATTCAGGGATGAAATGGCTGCAAAACTTCTTGGTTCGGTTCACATTGACATAATAAAAGGCAATTACTCGGAAATTGCAAAATTGGCAGGTGAAAGCGCTGAAACAAAGGGAGTTGAAGCAACTTCAATTAATGCTGATCCTGAGAAAATTGCAAAAGAATTCGCAAAATCAACATCCTCCATTGTTGTGATGACAGGAAAGGAAGACATTATAAGTGACGGAAAAAGGACATTTATTGTAAAGAACGGGCATGAGCAGATGGGATTGATTGTCGGGACCGGCTGCATGGCTGCATCGGTAATAGGTTTGTTCGCTTCAGTCAATTCCGATTACTGTGAGGCGTCCAGAGACGCTTTATGCTATTTTGGAATAGCCGGAGAACTTGCAGCTAAAAAATCGAATGGGCCGGGAAGTTTTAAGGTTAATCTGTATGACGAAGTGTTCAACCTGTCAGACGAGAAAGCAAAGAGCATGATGAATTTCGAAGAACAGTAAATTCAGAAGAAAAAATGAATCGTAATTTCAGAGACTTTTTGTTATTTTCTGGGTTTTTGATTGATTGCAGTCAATTACGAGTGAAAGTAATGATAAATTTTGGTGATCCCAGAAGATATTAAAAAGTCTCTAATTTCAGAATAAAATGAATTTATAAGAAGGCGTTTTTGAAAAACGTGCATAATGGACGGATTTAAACATATGATCGCTAAAAATTTCAGCCGGAAAAGTTTTCTCTTAAAAGAAATTGACTTCTATCTCGTGACCGACTCCGGACTCTCGAAGAAAGGAACTTTATCCGATGTCAGGGAGGCAGTCGAGTCAGGCTGCAGGATTGTTCAGTATCGGGAAAAGAATAAAAGTACGAAAGAGATGGTTGAAGAAGCTTCCGAAATCAAGAGGATATGCAGCAGCAGGGCAATATTTCTAATAAACGACAGAATTGATGTTGCTTTAGCGGTTGATGCGGACGGAGTCCATATCGGCCAGGACGACATGCCTGTTGAAACGGCAAGAAAGCTCCTTGGCGAGGAAAAAATAATCGGCCTTAGCGTACAGGACAGGGAGGAAGCAATCCTGGCGGAAAAAGCCGGGGCTGACTATGTGGGTCTTGGCCCTATATTCAATACTGCTACAAAAAAAGATGCTGGTGAAGGACTCGGCCCTGAAAAAATACGAGAGGTTAAAAGTGCAATAAAAATTCCTGTAGTTGCTATTGGCGGAATATACAAAGAAAATTGTGAGAGTGTTATTCAAAATGGAGCTGATAGCCTGGTTGCAATTTCAGCAATAGTATGCAGTGACGATGTAAAAAGAGAAATTAAATTTTTTATTGATATAATCCACAGAATTAAAAAATCTGATTTTGATTCCTGTATATAACAGAGCCCTTTTTTAATCCGCGAAGATATGCAGGGTTAACCGGTTTGAAACCCCATATTCTTCTTGCAGATTGGCGTGTTCAAGGGGACTGTTTCTGGATTGTTTGTTTTTTGAATAGATCTCCTTCCCAGGGCTCGTCAAGTATATTGACAGTAACCTTTTCTATCCCGCTAACGCTCAGGACTTTTCGCCGGACCTGGTCCTTAAGGTATTCGATCATAGGGCAGGTGCTTGTTGTCAATACCAGATTTACGTCTACGGCTGCTCCGTCCACAATTACTTCCTTGACAAGGCCCAGCTTGACAATATCTATCCCGACCTCAGGGTCAATCACTTCTTTTAGTCGGGAATAAATTTGCTCATCCTGTTTAAGCCCTGTCTTTTGAGTGGTTATTCCGGATAAGGTTGCGGATTCTTCATGTGCCTGGAACTGTTCTTCTAACTTGCTTAATCGGTCAAGCATCTGGCTTATCACAATAAGTGCAGGATCAGGTAACTTATTATGATCGAGTTGCCCTGGAGAAACGAATGGCTGTGGCTCTGCAATCCTTGCAGGAACTCCCACTACCGTAGCTCCGGGCGGGACTGACCGGATCACAACCGAGCCAGCGCCTACTTTAGCGCCTCTACCGATCGTAATTGGCCCGAGTACAATTGAGCCTGAGCCGAGAACCACATCATTTTCAATGGTAGGATGGCGTTTTGTCTTCTCAAGAGCGGTTCCCCCCAGCACTACTCCCATATATATGAGGACGTCATCCCCAACTTCGGCAGTTTCTCCTATTACCACTCCAGATCCATGATCGATAAACACTCGGTTTCCTAGCTTTGCCCCTGGATGGATTTCAATGCCTGTGAACATTCTGGAGATATGAGAGAGCAAGCGGGCCAGAAAAAAGAAATGCCTGTTCCAGAGAGAGTGGGATACTCGATGTATCCAGATAGCGTGCAGGCCCGGATAGCAGCAGAGAACTTCGAGAGTAGACCTTGCGGCCGGGTCTTTTTCAAAAACTGTCCTAATATCTTCCCTGATTCTCATTTGAAATCTTCCGGTATTAACTGTTAAATAGATCAGTTAGCCACTATTATGTGAATAAGTCAAACAATCGCTGGTCGGTCACTCAAACAGGTCAGTGCTCAGGTAACGCTCTCCGGTATCCGGTAAGATAACAACAATCATCTTCCCGCTCATTTCTTCCCTTGATGCGAGCTGCAGTGCGGCATATGTAGCTGCGCCTGAAGATATGCCTGCAAGAATACCCTCTTCCTTTGCCAATCGTCTAGCTGTGGCAATGGCATTGTCTCCGGTTACCTTAATTATTTCATCGACCAGATCAAGCCGGAGTACATCGGGGATAAAACCTGCACCTATTCCCTGGATCCTGTGCGGGCCCGGACTTCCGCCACTGAGCACGGGAGATTCGGCAGGTTCTACTGCAATTGCCTTGAAAGCAGGCTTTCTTTGTTTAAGAACGCCGGCAATACCCGTGATTGTCCCTCCGGTTCCCACACCTGCCACAATCACATCCGCTCTGCCATCCGTATCTTTCCATATTTCCTCGGCAGTTGTCCTGCTATGGACTTCAGGGTTTGCAGGGTTCTGGAATTGCTGGGGTATAAAATATAGAGTAGGATCTTCTGCAGCCATCTGTTCTGCTTTACTGACTGCCCCTCTCATTGCTTCACGCCCGGGTGTCAGGACAAGCTCTGCTCCGAGAGCCTTAAGCAGTTTTCTCCGTTCTATTGTCATCGTTTCAGGCATGACCAGTATGAGCTTATAGCCGCGGGCAGCGCATACGCCTGCAAGTGCAATTCCAGTGTTGCCGCTTGTGGCTTCAATAATGGTGGTACCCTTTTTGATTTTCCCTTCACGCTCGGCCTTCTCGACCATTGACAGTCCGATTCTATCCTTTACACTTCCCATAGGATTGAAGGACTCAACTTTAACGACTACATCTGCATGCAGACCTTTAGTTATGTGGTTCAACCGGACAAGAGGCGTATTGCCAATTGTCCAGGTTATATCTGAGTATATTCGTCCCATACCATCGCCTTTTTCCTGCAATTTGCTTTTTTCCGAATTTTTTCTATAGTTTAATTTGTTCAATCTTATATTTAAACGGCCGATAGTGTATGCTTTTTCATGCAGAATCATAGCCTTAAGGATTCATTACAATTATCCATTAAGCGCTTCGAAGCGCAGAGGGTTTGAGATCCTGCATTATTCATCAGAGCAACATAAGAGCAGTTTACACAAAAAATTCACAATTGTGAATTCGTGATATGTTAAATATAAAGTTGTCGAGAAACTTCCGTACTTAAAAGAACTAATAAGAATCCGAAAACGATACAGTAACCATTAAAAATCAGCTTTTATTTTTCAGGTTCTCCTGTGTTACTGCCCGACTCTTCCGGACCACAACTGCTATTGCAGTTGCTCTCAACTCCTCTTGCACTTACACAGATCTTACACATCCTTACCACAAAGTCGTCGACTTTATTCTCGATTAAGTCCTGAGCAAGTTTTTCGATCAATTCTTTCGTCTCGCCCTGGAACTCGATCCTGTATCCTCTTTTTCCCGAAATATACTGGGAAACTGCCGACGGGGCAATCCCCAGCAACCTTGCCGACGTTGCCTGTGACTGTCCTTTTTTTACAAGTTCGATTGCAAGACTGGACCTTATTGCGGGGACCAGATCCCACACAATCTTTTGACACGGAGTTTCCATAATTACCATCACTTTTTGAGATTTTACAATTGAGAAAGAATATATCTTATATACATATATATTTATTATCATAATAAAAAATAATAATAAGTTTGATCCAAGATGCAATAACTTCAAGAAAACCGGCAAGTTTTTAAGAATTTACCTATTTTATTCAGGTATATTCTACGATAAAACTTAAATAGTCGCGATTGTTATGATTATTCACAATTGTGAAGGTGCGAGTGTGATAGTTGGAGACAAGACCATTTACATGGACAACTCTGCTACAACTCCTGCAAGAAAGGAAGTTGTTGAAGAGATGATCCCCTACCTGACAGAAAATTTCGGAAACCCTTCTTCTATCTATGAGATAGGAAAAATCTCAAAACATGCAATAGACAAAGCAAGAAAAAAGGTTGCAGATGCCCTCAGTGCTGAAGAAAATGAGATCTATTTCACAGCCGGTGGTACAGAATCCGATAACTGGGCAATAAAGGGGATAGCCTTTGCAAACAGGAATAAAGGAAAACACATAATAACTTCCTCTATCGAGCACCATGCCGTCCTGCACACCTGTTTGTGGCTGGAAGGGCAGGGGTTTGAGGTAACATACCTGCCTGTTGATAAATATGGAATGGTAACCCTTGAGGAACTAAAAAACGCGATAAGAGATGACACTATACTCATTTCCATAATGCTCGCGAACAATGAAATAGGAACAATTCAGCCTGTAGAAGAGATTGGAAAAATCGCGAGAGAGAACAGGATATATTTCCATACGGATGCGGTGCAGGCAATAGGCCATGTTCCTATAGATGTCAAAAAAATGAACATTGACCTTTTATCTCTTTCAGGGCACAAGTTCGAAGGTCCAAAGGGATGCGGGGCACTTTACATAAGAAAAGGGGTAAAAATTGAAACTCTCCTTCACGGCGGGGATCAGGAAAGAAAACGCAGGGCAGGAACCGAGAATGTCCCAGCCATCATGGGCCTTGGAAAGGCGATAGAGCTTGCAGCGGGCGAAATTGGAGAAACGGATAAAAACCTGCTTGCGCTGAGAGAGCGCCTGATTGAAGGGCTTCTGAAAATCCCGAAAACCCATCTCAATGGACATCCCACACAGAGGCTTGCAAACAACGTAAATATCACGTTTGAATACATAGAGGGCGAATCTCTCCTTCTTCTGCTGAATGCGAAAGGAATTTTTGCATCCACAGGCAGCGCGTGTAACTCTTCTTCTCTCGAACCCTCGCATGTGCTTATGGCCTGTGGAGTTCCACACGAGATAGTCCACGGTTCACTCAGGCTGAGCCTCGGAAGGATGAATACCGAAAAAGATGTAGATAGAGTGCTTGAGGTTCTGCCTGAGATAGTACAAAAGCTCAGAAATATGTCCCCACTAACTCCCAAAGAATACAGGACTATCTAAGATAACAAATCGGGGAATTGCAGGGAATTATAAGTAAAAAGGAAATCTCTTTGAAATAATTAGAGAATCAAAAAATAGCATGGAGGACAACTCATGGATTACAGCGTTAAAGTGATGGACCATTTTTCAAACCCCAGAAATATGGGAAGCATTGAGAACTGTGACGGAATAGGAGAGGTTGGAAACGCGAAGTGCGGAGATATAATGAAGATTTTCCTTAAAGTAGAAGAAAACCGGATCGTGGACGTGAAGTTCCAGACCTTCGGATGTGGAGCTGCGGTTGCGTCAAGCAGTATGGCAACCGAACTTATAAAAGGAAAAACCCTGGAAGAAGCCTGGAAACTTTCAAACAAAGCAGTTGCAGAGGCACTTGACGGGCTTCCTCCGATAAAAATGCACTGTTCAATGCTTGCGGAAGAGGCAATCCATGAGGCAATTAACGATTATCTTCGGAAAAAAGGACTTGAGCCCTGGAAGGATTGACTCCGGCTTTTGAAATTATCATAAATTAAATCCTGGAGCATATAAATGGAGAAAATTACAAATGAAAAGTATATCAGGCAGATAATGCTTTTTGGGGAAGAGGGCCAGGAAAAACTGAAAAACGCAAAAATATTTGTTGCCGGAGCAGGAGGTCTGGGATCTCCGGTTTCGACCTATCTTGCAGTTGCAGGAATAGGGAAAATAATAATTGCGGATTTCGATTCAGTGGATCTCAGCAACCTTAACAGGCAATTTCTCCACCATGAAAAAGATATTGGGAGAGCGAAGATCGAATCCGCAGAGGAAAAGCTGCTCTCCCTGAATCCTGAAATAAAAGTAGAGATAATCAGGGAAAAAATCACGGATGAAAATGCAGGCTCAATAGTTCCTTCCTGCGACCTGATCATAGATGCGCTGGACAATTTTGATACGAGACATGTCCTTAACAGGCTTGCAGTGGAACGAAATATACCTCTGATTCACGGCGCTGTCTCGGGGTATAGAGGTCAGGCAACAACAATCATTCCAGGAAAAACCCCATGCCTTTGCTGCATTTTTCCGAGTTCCTTCAAAAAAGAAGTATTTCCGGTACTTGGGACAACGCCAGGGGTAATAGGTTCAATTCAGGCAAATGAAGCGATTAAATATCTGACAGGACAGGGAAAGCTTCTGGAAAATCGCCTTTTATTATGGGACGGCCTTTCATGCTCTTTTAGTGAACTACAGGTTAATAAGGCAGAGAATTGTCCGATATGCGGAATTAAATAACGATTGTAAGCTCCCTCCTGAATTAGTACCTGTATTATTCCCCAAATTTAAAATAACCCTGTCGGAACGACACAAAAACGTCCATCAATATTAAAAACAAAGGTTGAAAAACAGGTTTCTGCAGTTTTATACCTGCATTTGAGGAATGAGATTTTTATGGAAAATCGGTTAATTATAAAGGAAATAAAAAAACTCAAACATGAAAGGAATGCAATAATACTTTCACATTTTTACACACGCGGGGAAGTTCAGGAAGTTGCGGATTTTGTAGGGGATTCTCTCTCCCTCTGCAAAGCCGCAGTAAAAGCCGAATCTGACATCTGCTGCACATCTGCAAATGCAATAAATGTGGTAAATTCAATTGAAAACCGGGAGATTATCTTTATTCCGGATAAAAACCTTGGAGCATTTGTATCCCTTCATACCGACAAAAAAATACATCTCTGGCCCGGATTCTGCCACGTTCACGATAACATCCGTAATGAGAATGTAAAAGAACTGCAAAAAAGGTATCCGGATGCGGAATTTCTTGCACATCCCGAGTGCAGGCCTGAAGTCCTTAGCCTTGCAGACCATATTCTCAGCACGTCAGGAATCGTAAAAGAAGTGGAAAGGTCGGGTTCCACAGAATTTATAATCGGGACTGAAAAGGAAATTGTCCAGAGCCTGGAAAGAAAATACCCTGATAAAAAATTCTATGCTTCATCAGAGAAAACTTTTTGTTATAATATGAAAAAAATCACCCTCGAATCCATCCTGAACAGCCTTCAGAATATGGAATACGAAATCCGTGTGCCGGAGCATGTAAGGGTTAAAGCAAAAAAATCGCTGGACAGGATGCTTGAGATCAGCGGGAATTGAAATAAAAGGGAGAGATTGGGTAGGGGTTCTTTCCCGGATATTTCTCTGAAATATTTTTCGAAAATGTTTATCCTGTGCCATATTTTTTACCTTTTATAATCTTTTCTTATTAACAGGTAAGTATTTATACAATCATCACAATTGTGATGATGCGATAACAATTGGTAATTATATACATAATGAAAGTGGCGTCAGAATGGCAGAGTGGCTATGCCTCCGGCTGCAACCCGGAGATACGTGAGTTCGATTCTCACTTCTGACTTGAAAAACGGTGAACTTTCCCGGGAAAGAGTGAAGTACCTGGAAAGTTTCCTGGTTGAGAGAGCAGAGAAATATTGTCTGGAGGTTAGAGGAGATGAAGGACGAAAACGGAAATCAGAATGAAAAAGGAAGTAAGGAAAATAAGGAAAGTCGGACAGAAAAGAGGTTTGGAAAACTGGGAGTTTCTACTCTTGCCGTGCACGCAGGAGCAAAACCTGATCCGACTACAGGAGCAAGGTCAGTTCCTATTTATCAGACAGCAGCGTACGTATTTAAAGACGCTGAAGAAGCAGCCGACCTCTTCGGGCTTAGAAAAGCAGGCAATATTTATACGCGCCTGATGAACCCCACAACCGATGTCTTTGAGAAAAGAATCGCTGCTCTCGAAGGAGGCATAGGTGCCCTTGCAACAGCCTCAGGGATGGCTGCAATTACAACAGCTCTTCTCACCTTCACAAAACCCGGAGACGAGATCGTTTCAGGGGATAAACTCTATGGAGGGACCTACGAGCTTTTCAACTATACTTTCCCCAAGCTCGGGAGAACCGTAAAATTCGTGAACTCCAGCAGCCCTGAAGAATTCAAAAACGCAATCTCCGGAAATACAAAAGCCCTGTATGTGGAATCAATAGGAAATCCGGGGCTTGATGTGGCTGACCTTGAAAAACTTGCAGAGATTGCCCATGAAGCAGGAATTCCCCTTGTTGTGGACAATACTGTCTCTCCGTTGATCTTAAGGCCAATAGAATACGGGGTAGACATAGTCGTATATTCCGCAACAAAATTCATAGGAGGCCACGGAACCTCTGTCGGAGGAGTAATTATTGACTCCGGAAACTTTGACTGGAACCCTGAGAAATTCCCTGAAATCTGCGAACCTGACCCTGGCTATCACGGCCTGAAATACAAAGAAGCTTTTGGAAAAGCAGCCTTTATTACAAAAGCAAGGGTACAGTTTATCAGGGATACAGGAGCATGCATTTCTCCTTTTAACTCATTCCTGTTTATTCTTGGACTTGAGACTCTTCCTCTCAGAATGAAGAAGCACTGTGACAATGCCCTTGAGGTTGCGAAATTCCTGGAAAAGCACCAGAAAGTTTCCTGGGTTTCCTATCCAGGGCTCGAATCCCACAGCAGCCACGAGCTTGCAAAGAAATACCTCAAATCAGGTTCTGGCGCAATAATAGGGTTCGGGATCAAAGGCGGAGCCAGTGAGTGCAAAAAGTTTATCGAAGGCCTTGAGGTCTTTTCCCATCTTGCAAATATAGGGGATACAAAAAGCCTTGTAATCCATCCGGCTTCAACCACTCATGAACAGCTGTCAAAGGAAGAACAGGCAGCATGCGGAGTAACTGAAGACTTTATCAGGCTTTCTATAGGAATCGAAGATGAAAAGGACCTGATTTCCGATATAGAGCAGGCACTCTCAGAGGTCTGAGCATGGGAATTTCGGCCCAAAATCCTTCCTTTAGAAACTTTTTTTCGGAAAAAAAAGGCCAGAATATAGGGATAGTTCATTCAATTAACTACGAAATCCCTGGGATTTTCAGGCTCGAGAGTGGAAAAACCCTTTCTCGTGTCAGTATAGAGTACGAGATGTACGGGAAAATGAATGCAGATAAAAGCAACGTTATTCTGATCTGCCATGCCCTTACAGGCGATGCCCATGCTGCCGGGCTTCATGCAGGTGACAAAAAATCAGGCTGGTGGAATATCGTAATTGGCCCCAATAAGGCATTTGACACTGAGAAATACTGCATCATCTGTTCAAATATAATCGGGGGCTGTAAGGGTTCCACAGGCCCTTCTTCCATAAATCCTGAAACCGAAAAACACTACAGCATCTCGTTTCCTGTCATCACTATATCGGATATGGTAAATGCCCAAAAAAAGCTGATAGAGCATCTTGGAGTAAAACAGCTTTTTGCAGTTGCAGGCGGCTCGATGGGTGGAATGCAGGTACTTCAATGGACAGTCAGCTACCCTGAAATGGTAAAGAAGGCTATTGCAATAGCTACTACTGCATCCTCAACTCCGCAGCAAATAGCATTCGAAGCAATCGGAAGAAAAGCCATAACTGACGACCCGAACTGGAACGGAGGGAACTATTACGGGAAAGAAATACCTGCACAGGGACTTGCACTTGCACGGATGATAGGGCATATTACATACCTGAGCGACGCTTCGATGCAGAAGAAGTTCGGGAGAGATCAGCAGGATGAAGCAAGTGCAGAACTCTTTCCTAATTTTCAGGTAGAAAGTTACCTTAATCATCAGGGAGATACTTTTACAAAGCGGTTTGATGCCAATTCATACCTTTATATTACAAAAGCAGTCGATTTCTTTGACCTTTCGAAGAACGGATCCCTCATAGAGGGTTTTTCAGGTGTTACTGCAAAATACCTCGTAATTTCCATAACTTCAGACTGGTTATATCCTCCTTATCAAGGTCAAGAAATCGTATCAGCTCTTAATGCAAACGGAGTTGATGCAAAATACGAGGAAATCAGGTCTCAGTACGGACACGACGCTTTTTTACTTGAAGAAGGACAGCTCAACTACCTCATAAGGGGTTTTCTCTCACAGATTCTTGTAAGCGACATCATGTACCAGAATTTCTATTCGGTTTCCAGAGACGAAACAATAGAAAACGCCTCGATACTCATGGTAAAAAAGAAGGTGAATCATCTACCTGTCATATCAAAGGACGGAAAGCTTGAAGGCATTGTCACCTCCTGGGATATTACAAAAGCAGTCGCCTGTAAAATCACTGGATTGGATGAGATAATCACCCGCAACGTGAAATACGTATACGCAGGTGAAAAGATAGAAACCGCATCCTCAATAATGGAAAACTATTCAATTTCCGCACTCCCGGTAATCGATTCCGAAAACCGAATAATTGGCATGGTTACGAGCGAAAGCATAAGCGCTCTTATAGGAAGGTTCAATTAATTTCAGAAAAGCAAGGAGCGCACTCTATCGAACCTTTCAATAACCATTCTTCCTGATAGCAAGCAGAAATCCAAAATTTTTTATACATTACACGGTAACCGGATTGAAGAGAGGGATTTTGCCTTTTGAACTCTGTAAATTATTAAGTTCTTTTTTGTAACTTCTTTTTTGTAAGTCTGTTTCTGTATTTTTTGTAATTTTTTTAAGTTGAAATAAAACATGGTTTGTGTCTAATCGGTTGACACTATTTCAGGGGCAGCTTGAATTGCATTTTCGATTCGTTTTTGCCCCGTGCAAATGAATGACCGACTGCGGATTTGCAGAAATAAGCCTCAACCGCATAAGCTCTCAAGAATTAATGAAAGTGATTGAAGGAGAAACCACTTTCCTCTTCGCGCTTATAATCCTTAAAAATCAAAAGTAGTAAGAATTCTACTTTACTTCACGGTGATATAGTAGTCTTTTTCAGTATATTACTACCTGCGCCATTTGTCACTGTTAAGCTAACGGTGTATTTTCCGGCTTCGGTGAAGGTATGAATCGCGGCGACTGCATGTTTGGAGTTTATGCAATCGCCAAAGTCCCAATACCAGGAGTCCGGTTTTCCACCTGTGCTTTTATTGGCAAATGTGACCTTATAAAGGTGCTTTACCGGAAGTTTTGCTTGCGGTGAATGCAGCTACTGATGGGAAAATATTTGTGGCAAAAAGATCACTCATATAGATACTACCGGAATCTGACCACACTACAACATTGCCGGACACAGCCGGTGTTTGTGCGGTATTACCAGAAGACAATTGTGTGCTCTGTCCGGTAGCTATGTTGTACACATATACATCACCTAATTCTGCGGAAGCAAGGTCATTGTGTTTTAAATACACAATCCTGTTGCCGTTAATGTCGGTTGCACCACCGGTATCATAACCAATCATATCATCACCGGTTGTTACATCTGTCTGTTGCTTAGTAGCAATATCGTACATGCGGATATTGCCCAGTCTGGTGTTGAAATCTGACCATATGACTTTGTTGCCATATATGTGAGGATAATAATTGTCGCCATATTCACTTATGTCTATTGCTTTCCCTGTGGCGATATCATACGTATAAATCTGCGGAAGATCTCCTGCATCATAGTAATATACTATTCTCTTATCGAATATGTCCGGGCTGTTCCCGCGTGCTATTTTTTTCTGGGTGGATGTAGATATGTCATGCATGTAGACATTATAATTTGTGCCATCACTACTTGCGCTCCATACTATTATGTTCCCATAAATTGCAGGAATGCTGCCGGCATCTACATTTTGCGTAACTTGAGACCGGGCAGCAGTCGATATGTCATAAACAGTAAGCTCTGGTATCCCATTACTCTCGTCGTGCCATACTAACTTTTTGCCGTAAATAGCTGGATAAGATGCTGAAGACGCGCTAATTACAGTGTCTTTTTGAGTTGTCAGGTCATAGACGTGAATACTGCCATCCGTCCATACTATTTTGCTGCCATCGATAACAGGTTGAGATCCACTACCAATTTTTGTTACTTGTGTAGCAGATGCTACTGTCGAAAGCAAAGTTAAAAAAATAAAAATTAAAGATATTGAATAAATTTTATTTTTCATCTTTCTCCCCACCATGTGCCGTTTATAATGACCAAATATTTCCGGACTTTATCACAAAAACTTATATTATTTTTAAATTATTTGCAAGTATATCCCAGAACTCAAAACCCGTTTTTTTTAATCTCGTCTTGGGTTACAAAGC
Source organism: Methanosarcina baikalica (assembly GCF_031461075.1). Lineage (NCBI taxonomy): Archaea > Methanobacteriati > Methanobacteriota > Methanomicrobia > Methanosarcinales > Methanosarcinaceae > Methanosarcina > Methanosarcina baikalica. The sequence continues at coordinate 16,738 of NZ_JAVKPK010000073.1, forward strand.
GAGTTTACAATCATGAAAACAACCCTGAAAAGTATTATAGATGAGTAAGAATCAAATTATTTTGAGATAAGCCGGCAATAATCTATGTTTTATTCGATTAATCTATAATATATTATTGTATTAATAGAACATATTGCCTATATAAATATATATAAATAAAATACCGTCTAATTTTTGTTACTCATCAATGTTCATTCTAAAACCTTGAAAAGTTAGTTTTGATTACGTGAACAAAAAAGGATTTTTCTGTGGATTTCTTCAGGTTTCTTAAGGAGCTTGTCAGATTTCATCCGTGTCTTTTTATGATCTTTCTCTTTTAGATATCAGATTTGAGACTATGACGAAACTGAAGACAAATATTATACTGATTATTGTGATATTAATAGGACTGCTTATATCTGAAAAGTTATTGACAAAAGGAGCAGTAATAAAATAAGCAGTTTTATTGACGGAGTAAGTGTTCTCTGGATGTAGCCCGTAATAAGCTGCCTCTAAAAGTACTGCTATAAGTGATGTAAAACTTGCTATAATAAAACTGCGTATTATATTATCACATTTCATTTTCGATCATCTTTTATAACTGCATCCTGAAATATAAATAAGTTCATGCAGGTTTTGTTTTGTGTGTTTTCAGGCTTGATTGATGGCGGTCAACTGCCAGCGGAATCAATGCTAAATATTGACAATCCCATAAGATATTAAAAACTGGCTTTGACAGTTAGATAAAAATAAGTGCTCTTTGTTTTGTATTATTCGGTCAAATAAATATAAACACAAAACAAAAAGCATTTCCTACTATTCTTAACAAGAATATATGCGTTCCTATCGGACCGATGCTTGCTGTTCAACTCTTTTATAAAAAACTTAATTTTAGTGAGATTTTTAGCAAGCATAAAAGCAAGGGTTTGGATCTCAATAACTTATTG
>NZ_JAVKPK010000074.1:0-17071 GCF_031461075.1 Methanosarcina baikalica
ATAAAAGAAAATAAGAACTGAAAAATGCAGAAAAAAGAGAAAATAAGTAGGAGAAAATATAGGAGAAAAAGACGGAAAACCAAGAGAATATGGAAAAAATAAAATAAAAAAATTAAAATTAGATGATGATTGCAGATGTCCTTTCATCCTTTTCTTCATCGAAGTCAGTGACGAGGGCCTCAGTTGTAAGCACCATTCCAGCAATTGAGGCAGCGTTCTGGAGGCCGCTTCTCACTACTTTTGTAGGATCGATAACACCTGCTTCGAAAAGGTCTTCAAAAACGTCTTTCTTTGCATTGTACCCGAAGAGCTCATTTGATTCGGCCCTGATGGTTGCAACAACTTCAGCGCCTTCTCTACCTGCATTTATAGCGATTTGGCGTACTGGCTCCTCGATAGCTCTCTGGACTATCTTTAAGCCTACTTGCCTATCGCCTTCAAGCTTCAGAGAGTCGAGGATGGAAGTTGCACGGAAAAGACTTACTCCGCCCCCGGTGACAACTCCTTCTTCGACTGCGGCTTTTGTGGCATTGAGAGCGTCGTCGATTCTCATCTTTTTCTCCTTCAGCTCAGTTTCGGTTGCAGCGCCCACTTTGATTACTGCGACGCCGCCTCCTAACTTTGCCTGGCGTTTTTTGAGTTCAGTTTTTCTGTAATCAGCCTCGACAATGTTAATCTGGGATTCTATTACCCTGACCCTTTCATTGATCTTTGCTTTGTCGCCTCTGCCTTCTACAATAATGGTCTTATGGTTGTCAACTGTGACTTTCCGGGCATTTCCGAGCATGTAGTCATCGAATTCCTCAAGCTTCATGCCCTTTTCTTCACTGACCACCTGACCGCCAGTCAGAACTGCAATATCTTCAAGCATCTCCTTTCTCTCATTTCCGAATCCAGGAGCTTTGACAGCACATACCCTCAGGGCTCCGCGGATAATATTCAGGATCAGGGCTGCCTGGGCATCCCCATCAACATCCTCGGCAATGATCAGGAGGGAACGTCCTTCAGAGGCGACTTTTTCAAGCACGGGGACAATCTGCTTCATGCTGTTGATTTTCTTGTCCGTGATAAGGATATAGGGATCGTCGAACTCGCAGATCATCTTCTCGGTATCAGTTGCCATATAGGGAGAAACAAACCCGCGGTCGAATTGCATTCCTTCTACAACATCCAGACTTGTTTCCATTGTTTTGGAATCCTCAACAGTAATTACCCCGTTGTAGCCGACTTTTTCCATAGCATCTGCGATAAGGTTGCCTATTTCCTCATCGTTGTTTGCAGAAATAGTAGCAACCTGTATGATGTTCTCTTTGCCTTTTACCTCAACACTCTTATTCTTGAGGTAGCTCACAACTTTTTCTGTTGCAATCTCGATACCTTTCTTGACATCTATCGGGTTTGCTCCGGCACTGATATTTTTCAGGCCTTCCCGGATCATGCTCTGAGCAAGGAGGGTTGCAGTAGTTGTCCCGTCTCCGGTGTTATCCTGGGTTTTGGATGCAACTTCCTTGACAAGCTTAGCCCCCATATTTTCGAACTTATCGTGAAGCTCTATTTCTTTTGCGATGGTTACTCCGTCATTTGTGACCACAGGTTTTGTGCTTTTGTCCAGCACCACATAACGGCCCTTAGGCCCGAGAGTTATCTTGACGGTGTTCGCAACTTTATCCACACCATTTAAGAGCGCCTTTCTGGCACTTTCATCAAACATTATTTGCTTTGAAGCCATCTATATTCACCTTGATTGATATCAGATATTTTCCTGGATTAAATTGAGTTTACTCCCACTATTATATTATTAAGAACAGGCGGAATTCAACATTTTTCGTCCACAATTGTTGCCATGATATCCTTAAAATCGACAAAAACATACTTTTCATCATCTAATTCAATTTCATCAGCCTGATATCCCCCATAAATAACACGGTCGCCTTTTTTCAGGGGCAGTTCTTTCCCGTCTTCAAAAGTCCCCACGGCTATTACAATTCCTTCCTTTTTTTCCTGCCGTGCAGATTCAGGAATGTAGATACCACCTTTTGTCACTTCTTCCTTCTGCTGGTGTTTGAGTAATACTCGTTCGCCAATAGGTCTGATAATCATTATTTTATTCCTCCTTATGCACAAATGATCCTGTATTAGCCGAACATTAAATCGTAGTTATAGTCAATATAGGATTGATGAACGTATTGAGCTGTGAAACGCTCAACTATCTTAACATAATGCAAAACTTGTATTTAAAAATTACCAGGAAAAATGAATATGATGACTAAAAAATAGAAACGATATCTACAAATTTGAATAAAATATATATATGTGAAACTCCAAAATATTACCCAGATGGTTCAGGAGATCATTTTAAGAAACATTGAAAAACCGCATATCAAAAACCTGGAAGAGAACCTGTTATGGTTCTGTGATAGCTTCGGCTTTTCTTCGGGCAGGGACACCGAAAATACAGCTACCAGGATAATTTTTAGCCTGCTTGATAAACTCTCAAACGACGAGGCAACATCTTCGGAAGCCCTTGCTGTAGACCTTGGGATAAAAATATCAAGAGTTAACCACCATCTCAGGAACCTTAACGATTCGGGCCTTCTTTACAGGAAAAAACGCCTTATATATCTGCGGGGGGGCAGCTTGAAAGTTGCAGTAAGGGAAATGCGAAAGGATTCGGAAAGGATTTTCGATGAACTCGAAAACATAGCTGAAGAAATAGATTCTATGATAGGAATTAAAAATCGATAAAAGAAAAAATTAAGAAAAGAATTCGAGAAAAATGCCAGTAAATTCGAACCGGAAAGAAATTTAATAATAAGCCCATTTATTTTCCAGCCGTGAGTAAAGTCTCCATAGTCCGCTGCCCTGATTATTCTGACGCAAAGAAAGCAATAGCGGAGGCTTTAGACCTTCTCGGAGGCCTTGAAAAGATAATTCAGCCCGGAGACCGCGTACTTCTGAAACCAAATATTCTTGCAGCCAGTCCTCCAGAGAACGCAGTAACCACTCATCCCTCCTTAGTAGCCTCGATGTGCGAGTTCGTGCTTCAGGCAGGAGGAAAGCCTATAGTCGGAGACGGAGCTGGAATCTCAAGGCCAGGAGCCACTTCAAAAGCTCTGAAAGTTTCAGGTATAGAAGAAGCTGCCAGACAGGCAGGAGCCATGGTAGTAAATTTCGAAACTGCGGGCTTTACCCTGGTAGATATCCCTGACCCCCTGCAATTCCGGAAATTATATATTGCAAATCCTGTCCTTGAAGCCGATGTTGTAATATCCCTTCCAAAATTAAAAACCCATGAACTTACCTATTACACAGGCGCGGTTAAGAACTTTTTCGGGACGCTTCCTCTAAGGTGCCGAAAAGAGATACATCTCCTTGGAAAAAGAGATCTTTTTGGAGAAGCTGTTGCAGACGTATACTCTGCTGTCAGGCCCAGCTTTGCGGTTATGGATGGGATTATGGGTATGGAAGGAAATGGTCCTTCTCACGGAAAGCCTGTAAATTCCGGTGTAATCCTGGCAAGCCCGGATTGTGTTTCCCTGGATATCGTTGCTGCGGAAATGATTGGCTTTGACCCCCTCAAAGTTCCCACAACTGCAGGCGCTGTCAAAAAAGGTTTCGGGAACCAGTGCCCTGGTGTGGTTGGAACTCCTTTAAAAGAAGTCAAAATGAAATTCAAACAATCCAGCGGAGGAGTCAGCACGGCCCCTTCTTTTCTTACCCATAGCCTAGGTAAATACTATAACATTTATCCCAGGATCAACAGGAGAAAATGTACCCGCTGCGGAGCTTGCTATCTGAATTGTTCTCCCCATGCCGTGGAACGGCTTGAAGACGGAAGTTTCAGGATAAATCAGGAGAAGTGTATCTTGTGTTACTGCTGTCGCGAACTTTGCCCAAATAATGCGGTAGAAATTAAAAAATCGCTGCTTGCAAAGCTTTTGACAGAAAAAGAAAATTTAATTCGTAAAATAGACTAATAATTAGAAAAAATAAAAATACGAGCTAAAAAAAAACCAAAATAAGAGCTTAAATTTATTTCATAGTTATTGAAGTCAATTTTAAAGTGCCAAAAGCACTTTTACTATGAACCCTATTTAATCCAGGGAGACATGATATGTCTCCCTTATTTGTTTATTACTTGTATTTTTGTTCCCGCCTCTCCGCTATCATCTTTTCTCTTTCTAGCTGCTCCCGTTTCTCTTTGTCTCTCTTTCTCTCCCAGTTTTTCTATTCTTTTTCCTAGTCCTGCTTTTTCTTGTCCTATTATTCTTTTTTCAACTTTCCCTAGTTGCCCTTGTTTCTCCCTCTCTACTCTGGACATTCTTTCGGGTTCTGCCTCTCTGGGAATTCCAGTTTATTTCTCTTTCCATCCGGGTTATTCTTTCAGATTCGTTCTCACCCGAGATTCCTGTTGAGATTCCTTTTTGTCCTGCAGTCACTGTCTACCAGTAAAACTGGTATCCATAGTAAGTGTAGATACTGGAGAGTTCCCCACGAGTTAAAGGCCAGTTATCCTTATCAAAGCCTTCTGCCTTTTCTAGGACATCCTTGGGGATATCAAGGGTGAAAGCGTGATCATGAACTCTCAATGAAAGAGCCTGCCAGGGGATAGCAAATAGCTTATCGGCCATTCCCAGGAACCCACCAAAAGAAAGTACAGCATACGCTATCCTACCCTTTTCAAGGTCAATCATTAATTCTTCAATCTTCCCAAGTTCCTCTCCGGTTCTATTGACGACCTTGTCCTTTTTTATCGTGCCTGCTGATAGAAATTCTGGACCGCCTGAACCTTCCATAGCTCCCATCCGAGCCATCCTTTCGGATTCAGTCTCACCCAAGATTCCTGTTGAGACTCCTGCTGCTTGTGCTGCCATTCCGGTCTGCCAGTAAGGCTGGTATCCGTAGTAAGTGTAAGTACTGGAGAGTTCCTCACGAGTCAAAGGCCACCTGTCCTTATCAAAGCCTTCTGCTTTATGAAAGGTTTCTTTAGGAATATCAAGGACAAAAGCGTGTTCATGAACTCTGAGAGTAAGAGCCTGCCAGGGAATAGCAAACAATTTGCTGCCTATACCCAGTATTCCACCGTGTGAGAGTACGGCATATGCTATTTTTCCATCTTGAAGATCAATCATTAATTCTTCAATCTTCCCAACGTCATCTCCAGCTTTATTGACGACCTTATCCCCTTTTATTGTGCTAGCTGACAAAAATTCAGGACTGCCTCTGCCTCCCGTACTTCCCCTTGAGGACATTCTTTGTGATTCTGTCTCACCAGGCAACCCAATTCTTTCTGTGGCCCCTATCTGCCAGTAAGGATGGTATCCATAATAGCTGTACACAGTGGAAAGCCACTCACGGTTAGTCGTAGGCCAGTTATCCTTATCAAAACCTTCTGCCCTTTCAAGAGTTTCTTTAGGAATATCAAGTAAAAAGGCATGCTCGTGCAGCCTCAGCGAAAAAGCTTTCCAAGGAATGGCAAATAACTTGTCGCCCATACCCAGTAATCCACCAAATGAAAGTACAGCGTATGCTACTCTTCCATCCTGGAGATCGATCATTAATTCTTCAATTTTCCCAAGGTCCTCTCCTGCTCTATTGACGACCTTATCCCCTTTTATTGTGCTAGCTGACAAAAAATCCGGATTATTTCTATCTGCCATAGTTTCAACTCCCTAATTTTTAGAAAGGGTATATTTTAAAGCTTGTACCCCCAGCACAACTTCAAAATTCCTCTCCGATTAAGTTCGCCCCGGCCATCCAATTTTCCAGTGAGGTTGATGGCTGCACCTGCTGTTTATTTTACAAGTTTATATGTTACCTGGTCGAGCCTCTATCCTTTCTGTCTGCCAGTAAGGCTGGTATCCGTAGAATTTGTACATAGTGGCAAGCCATTCGCGATTAGTTGCAGGCCAGTTGTCTTTATCAAAACCTTCTGCTTTTTCCAGGGTTTCTTTTGGAATATCAAGTAAAAAGGCGTGCTCATGCACTCTCAGAGTAAGAGCATTCCAGGGAATAGCAAATAATTTATTACCCATACCCAGGAATCCACCAAAAGAAAGTACGGCATATGCTATCCTTCCATCCTGAAGATCAATCATTAATTCTTCGATCTTCCCAAGGTCCTCCCCAGCTCTATTGACGACCTTATCCCCTTTTATTGTGCTTGCTGACAAAAATTCAGGATCACCTCTATCTGCCATAGTTCCAACTCCTTAAATTTCAGGAAATATTCATTTTAAAGCGTATGCCTATCAGGCACAACTTCAAAACCTCTCCCCGATTAATATTATTTTTCGATGTTACTTAAAACTACCGGAATCGTTAAAAGTAATATTTTATGTTACTAAGTAAAAAGTTATGGATAAACGTTAGAAAGATAAGGCAGAGAAAAAAAATATTTTTCTGCAAAAGCTTTCCTTTACCTTGGAAGATATTGGACTGGCAAACAACCTTAAATAGACAGGAAAATAATTTCCTGCGGCAAAAATGTCCTCCTGAAACTTACAATTAAAAAGGAAAATGTAAGAGAAAAAGATTTTTCATTGATTTTGGGAGTTAAATTTTTGCAGTTCTTCAAGGTTCTCTTAAGAACATTTTAGAAACACATGAGAAAAGCCTGCAGATGCTGAAAAAATAGAAAATCCTCCAATTAAGTTATAACTTTTTCCTTTTTATCTTTTTGGAAGATCTTTTAACTCAGAACGCCGAAAATAGGTATTAAAAGAATTTTTCAGATAATTTCTGCAATCGGACCTTTGAAGGTGATAAGATGTTTCATATGTTTATAGATACCGAATACGCTCCGGAAAAATGCTCTCTTTGTAGTGGAACCGGGCATGATGGAAGTGGAACTTGTGAAGCTTGCGGAGGACAGGGGGATGTACTCGTTGCCCAGCCTGCAATAATATGTCCTCTCTGCAATGGGGCAGGCTACCTGGAAATAGGGATGTGTAGAGCCTGTGGAGGAAGTGGTTGGGCTCTTCTCTGAAAAAAGAAATTCCCAGAAATGATAGCATGTCGGAAAACAATTTATCAGGAATCCGCCCTGAATTCTCAAGAAAATTCTCTTTTTTGCCTTGCCAGAACTTCTGCCTTTTTATCTTTGGGAAGGCAATCAAAGCAAGTTTCATAGTTTAAGGACTTATATTTATTCCTGCACACAGGGCAGAGATTCATACCCTTAAGACTTGCAAAATGACACCGTTTGCAAAGTGCAATTGCGTTTGTCAGAGATTCGTATTCTTCCCCTGCTTTTTTAATCTCTTCTTCGATCAGCTCTTTAATTCCGCTTTCTTCAAGCCATTCATGATAAAGATTTTTAAAGCTTCCTTCTCCTGAGTCTTCAACAAGCACTTCAATATACTGTTCTACAAGGTCAGTATGGTCAGGCTCGGTTTTATGCACTGTTGAAGCTTTATGCCAGGCAGGATGACTTTTATGGCGGTGCTTACCAGTTGATGTGCAATTAAATTTCTGGTATTTTTCCCTATAAACTTCCCTGAACCTGACATATGCAGCACTATAAATCTCGGAGCTGATCTGTGCCGGAGAAAAAGCCCTGGGAGTATGAATGCATAGGGAATCGGAAACCCCGCACCACGCACAGGTTTTGCCTTTGAGAAACTCGGCCCTTTTTTCTTTCCATTCCTTTGTGTTGCGTTTCATATAATTGCCCTTGGAAAACTTTTTCAAATGAAGGCGCGAAAAAAGAGTTCAGCAGGATATATCTGAATAATACTTGTAACCTGAAATAAATAATTGTGCTCATTCGATTGAAAAGCACTTAAGAAGTCTCATGAAATAATTATACATCAGCAAAAATAAAAAAACAAATTTAGGAAAGACGTAATAATACACAAAATGCCTGATTATAACAAGAATTTTGGAGATAGCAAGCTCGAAAGGGATAAAATAGGAGAGGACTTCGATTAATAAAGTAATTTTCATACTGTTCATAATTTTGGTAACTTTCGCATCCGTCTGCGTTGAGATAGAGCCTGAAGGCTCAGAAGATGCAAAGATAATTCATAAAAAGTAAGGAGGGCTTGTAGTCCAGAAAATGAAGGTACAGAAGTTAATTGTAAACAGCACGAGCATTGTATTTACAACGTCTGACGCAGAAGGAAGATTCATGAAAAGATATGAAAAGCCTTTCATTGAAAGCGGTTTCGAAGATCTTGTCAGCCGGTTTGAAAAAAGGGTTCTCTGAGATGAAAGACCGCTATACTTCTCAGGAAGGGCAATCTGTAATTGCGGATGTGGGGGTACTGGAGATAAGACTGACTGAAAAAGATAGAGCAAAAAACGTAACTGGAGATCCTTACTCTTCACAATATATGCCTGAAAGCCTCCAGGAAATTGATTCTGCACTGATCGAACTCAGAGCTTATGCCCTATCTACCGCGCCTGAATAAGCTGAGAAAATAGCTGAGATCTGGATAAAAAATGCACCCACATACAGCTTCGACGGCTCTGGGCTGAAACTGGAAAAACATGAAGTGCTGGAGATAATTCCCGAGAAGCACATTCTGACTTATACGTTTACAAGCAGACATGGAGGCTTCAGGGAAAGCATGCGTAAGAAAGTTTGAAACCAGTTAGTTGACAATTATCCCAGGGGGAATTGCGGTATCCATTTCCAGATAAACCTTTTCAAGGATCACTTTCCACAATAAAACAGGAAAGAACTTGAAAAATGGAATAAATAGTTTCAAATTTTTTTACTTCCACTTGGCCCCGATTCAATTAAAAGAGTAATATAATAGTTTAAATTTAAATTAATAATCTATACATTTAAGGCTTTGAAAATAGATACTATAAATTAACATAGCTTATCTTACCAATTAATTCAGTTCAATATGGGGTTGAAGGGACTAATGGCACTTTTTAAAGATAGAGTAGATGCAGGAAGAAAGCTGGCAAAAGAACTTTCAAAGTATGCAAACCGTCCAGATGTACTTATACTGGCTCTTCCACGTGGTGGAGTTCCGGTGGCTTTTGAAGTTGCAAAGGAACTCAATGTAAAAATGGATGTTTTTATAGTGCGAAAGTTAGGAGTGCCAGGAAATGAAGAGCTGGCAATGGGAGCGATTGCCTCTGACAATATCCGCGTGCTGAATGATGACGTGATCAGGTCTTTTCACATATCTGAACAGGTAATTGATTCGGTAGCTGCGAATGAGCTTAGTGAAATTAAACGCAGGGAACGCACTTATCGTGGAGATAGGCCCAAGCCGGAGATAAGCGGTTCGACTATAATTTTGATAGATGACGGACTTGCGACAGGTGCAACAATGCGTGCAGCGGCTGCTGCCCTTAAAACTAAAAACCCGGCTAAAATAGTGGTTGCAGTTCCTACGGCTGCGCCTGATACATGCAGGTTCTTTGAAAAAAAGGTCGATGAAGTAATATGTGTTGCTACACCTGAACCTTTCTATGGGGTAGGAGCCTGGTATGAGAATTTCAGTCAAACTGCCGACGAAGAAGTCTGTGAACTACTGGATAAGGCAAGGAGCCTTCCGGCGAAATAAAGTTCAGACAAGCCTGATGTCTACCCACTTGCAGACCTGTGAGTTATAATAAAGTCTTTTTGGGGGGTTAATATGACCGAATTATCGAATACTGAAAGGAATGCCGAGGTCCGCATTCCAATTGGCTCAATCTATCTTGATGGAAAACTGGATATTCCTGCGGGAGCGAGGGGAATTGTCGTTTTTGTGCACGGAAGCGGAAGCAGCCGTCATAGCCCACGCAACCAGTACGTTGCACAGGAACTTCAAAGAAATGGGCTTGCAACCCTTTTATTTGATCTCCTGACAGCGGAAGAAGAAAGGATCGATATGATAACGCGCGAGCTCCGCTTTGATATTGATATGCTTTCAAAAAGGCTTATTGATACAACTAGATGGCTTTTAGATAGGCCGGATACTAAAAAGCTTAATCTTGGTTACTTTGGAGCCAGTACAGGTGCTGCAGCCGCACTCATAGCTGCAAGAGAATATTCTGATATCGTAAAAGCAGTGGTCTCCAGAGGAGGACGGCCTGACCTTGCTGAAAGTGCATTGATGTATGTAAAGGCACCGACATTGTTTATTGTAGGCGGAAAAGACACTCAGGTAATCGACCTGAACCAGTGGGCTTTAGACAAGACGGGGGCACTTGAAAAAAGATTAGAGATTGTTCCGGGTGCTACCCATCTTTTTGAAGAGCAGGGAGCGTTAGAAGAAGTTGCCCGTTTAGCCGGGGACTGGTTTAAAATATATCTATTGGAGAGAAGATAATAAGCTATATATTCATATTTACAATATTTTTGGATTGGCATCTAAAATAAGGGGCAAAAAGTAAAAACTGGCAGAAAAAAGCCCATGAATTTACCTCAAATTTTTACTTTTGTATTTTTCCTTTAATTCCCCAGAGCTATTAAACCAGATACCGAATCTCGTTCCATGATCGCTATTTAGTGTTAATCTTAAAAATACAAAAAAATCAAAGTTGCGCTGGCGCATCCCGCAGTAAGCTGCGAGGTATTCTACTGAAATAAAGACCGGATAAAGATAATGCAAACTGTATTTATTCTCTAAACAGAAACTATGTTATAGACTTTAAAAGAGGTCAAAGGCAACAGATATTCCGGAGCTGAGAGACAAAGTTTGAAAGGTGAGTAGAAAACAATGAGAAAAACCTAATAAAAAAATAAAATGAAGGGATGAAACCTTCACCGACTATTTTTTTCGACGTCAAAACTTTACGTCAGCTTTTTTATTGCCTTCTGCTTGTTTTCTGTTAATCTTTTCACGCTCTCTTATACCCTAAAAGGACAATCAGTCACGCCATCTCGCAACTTATTTCCCACCAAGGAATTTTCACGCTTTTCCGTTCGTGTCTTCACCTGTACTTTCATTGTCTGCACGGGTTACATTATCCCCGACACTGATATTTCCGATACTTTCATTGTCTGCACGGGTTACATTATTCCCTACGCTGATATTCCCGGTACTTTCATTATCTTCAATAACTTGCTCAACAGTTATTGCGGCAGGTTTTGAAGCTGTACAGTTTGTGGTAGAAGTTACAAGAGGCAAATAGTCACAATTTTTCTCATCGAGAGAACAGGGTTCTTTGGCTATACCACAACCACTTACATCGAAATGAGTCTGGGTAAATCCATCTCCTGCAGGTGTAGCCCAGCAGTTTCCACCTATAGAAGAGCCGTTTATGATATTTTTTCCGGCGGTTCTTGTGGTGTTCCAGTTATTCGATTCAGCACAATCTCCAAAGTTCACATTTACTGTATTATTGAAATCATTATTATAAATCCGATTTTGATGGCCACCTGCACTTAAATCAAGACCCCGCTTGTTCAAGGTTATTTTATTATTAATTACAGTGTTTTCATCAGAGATCCCACCAAAAACGACACCTAGATCACTTTTTATAATCGTATTATTTTCAATTGTATTAACTAGGGAATCGGACATTACAATTCCCTTATTACAGTGTGAGATATAATTATCTTTTATCGTAGTTTCCTGGCAGTCTGCGAGCCCGATTCCTTCCTCACATTCCCTGATTTCATTATTACTTACTATATTTCCAAATCCAGTTAGACCTATCTCAACACCATTCTGACAATTTGATAATTTATTATTCTCAATCGTGCAATTACCCATCCAATCGCTGATAACAATTGCATCGGAGGCATTGGTACCCTTTATGCTAAAACCCTTAATCGTGACATTGTTCGCATAAATTCTAAAGCCTCCGGAGCCCTGCAGAACCGTATCATCAGGATTCTCTGACCTGGACATGATTACAAGATTATCAGTATTTATTTCAATATTCTCAGTATAGTTGCCAGGCTCTACAATTATGGTATCACCTGACTTTGCTTTGTCCACTGCCGCCTGTATCGACTCACCGTTATGTACAATAAGATCAGTTGCAACTGCGCTAATACTTGCAATCGCTTGAAGTGAAAGAACTACTGCAAATAAAATAAATATTGTCCTTTTTATTCGCCACATAACAAACATCCCAGTAAAGTATATTTTCAGTAAAGTGTATTTTCAGTAAAGTGTATTCAATTTAATTGACTACCAGAACTTTCGCCGTTGATTCAAATTGATTTATCAGTTAGATTATGAAGTTGGTTTAATGGATAAAAACGTTTTAAACCGGAGTTTTTAGAATAATAATATTGATATATATTTCCAACATTTCTTCCATTATATAAACTTAGCTAATGAAAATCCAGAGTTTCATTATTACTTACTATGTTTCCAAATCCGGTTAGATATGTCTTAACACCATTATGACAATTGATAATTTATGATTCTCAATCCTGCAATTAGTCGTCTAATCACTGATAACAATTGTATCGGAGGCATCGGCATCTCTTTGCTAAAACCCTTAATAGTTACGTTGTTCGCATAAATTCAAAAGCCTCGGGATTCCTGCACAACCGTATCATCAGGATTCTATTATCCGGACTGATTACGAGATTATCATTATTTATTACAATATTCTCAGCATAGATGCCAGGCTCTATAATAATTGTATCTCCTGACATTACTGTGTTCACTGCCACGTGTAGCGACTCACCGTTATGTGCAATAAGCTAAGTTGCAACTACTGTCGCGTCATTCCTCAAGGATTGAAAAATTCTGAATGGTTGTAATCGATTTTATACGACATTTTACTGCTGATGCGACACTACGGTAATACCATTAAATGAGAGTGGAAAAAATGATAAAAAACCTATTTATCCTTATAGACGAAACAGCATTATCCTTATAGACGAAACAGCATTATCCTTATAAACGAAACAGTATTATCCTTATAGACGAAACAACATTATCCTTATAACGAAACGATATACCAAATCGGGGATGGATAAGATGGGTGTAGAATCCACTATCAAAGAAATTGCAGGTGAACTTGAGAAAATCGCGACTACCAAAACCGTAGTTGGAGAGCCTATTACTGCTGCCGGAAAAACAATTATTCCAATTTCAAGGATTACTATGGGTTTCGGAGCAGGCGGTGGGGAAGGCAAGAAGGACACCGAATCCGGGTATGGAGGAGGCGGTGGGGCTGGCGCGAAAATCGAGCCCGTTGCATTCATTATGCTTTCTGAAGAGGAAGCCAGAATCTTCCGGATCTCTGAAAGGAACGATACCGGGTCAATTCTCAATTCAATTTCTGATCTTGTGCCTGAGGTTATGGATAAGCTCAAAGGCATGAGAGGCAAAAACAAAGAAGAAAGTAAATTGCAAGAAAAGGAAATTAAAGAAAAAGAAGCTCGAGAAAAGGAAACACTAGAAGAAACAGAGGTCAAGGTCGAAAAAGGAGGATGCTTCCACTAAATTTTCTGGAATTTAAATCCTTTTAAAGGATTTTTCCAGGAACCGGAACTCAGAGGTCTGGATTTTCAGGATAGTCAGGACTATCCTTTTTTCCAGAATTTGTTTAATATGCTGGCCATCTATCTTTTCCTACTAGTTTTTCTATTGATTTTATTCATACTTTTTACGGCAATAGGCTTTACTTTCAAGCTTAAAGTTCTCAGTCTGGAAGAAAAGAAAGAATTCGGAGGCGTATTTACTGTAAAATGGCTGCTTTTTTCCCATACTTTTTTAGTCGGAGAAACTGGGACAAAAGTGAACCTTTCCGAAGGACCGGAAGAGGAAAAAAAGGAAAGAGGAGTAAAAGATAAGCAAAGTGAAACAGGCATAGAAGGAACTCAAAAGAGTACAGAAGACATTATAAAAACACAGGGTAAAATTGAAGTGGAAAGAAGAACAGAGATTGAAGAAAAAAAACCGGAAGAAAAAAGAATACAAGTAAGTGAGAATAAAGAAAAAACAGGAATAATTGCTAAAATACGAGGAAAAAAGAAAATAAGGACCGAAAGTGAAGAAAAAGCAAAAGAGGGAATGACTACCAGAGAAAAGCTTCACTGGGGCCTGGAAGCATTTAAATCTCTAAGAAAACCTTTATTTTGTCTATTTTCCGATTTGCTAAATGGAATAAAAATTAAGCGTCTGGAATCTTACGTGACTTTTGGCTTTTCCGATCCGGCAGATACGGGCATTCTCTGTGGGTTTTTACATGCTATTACAGGATTGGCCTACAGCCGGTGCAGGCACTGCAATTTTTCCATTAATCCCGTATTCATGAATCCAATGCTGGACTTCCGAGGAAATGCGGAGATACGTGTAAAGATATATTCTATGATTTTCCCAGTCATTAAATTTATATTTAACAGAAAAACTGTATCTTTTACTTATTCTATTATTAAGGAAAAACTTAGGGGTAAATGGAAGTTTGACTCCTAAGCTTTATGAATAGGTAATGAGGATACAGATAAACATGATTAAAGTAGTGTCTCCATCCAGACTACATCTTACCCTGATAGATCTCAATGCAGAGCTCGGCAGGGTCGATGGGGGAGCAGGAATCGCCCTGGAATCTCCCTGCCTGGAAATTTCTGCAACTGAAGATGATACTATTGAAGTCTTCGGTGATCCTTTTCTCGCAGGCAGGATGCGAAAAGCTGCAGAAGCTTTGCTCCCGGCAGGAGAAGGAATTAGAATCCATATTAACGATAGTCTTCCTGATCACGTAGGGCTCGGCTCCGGGACCCAGGCTGCACTGTCAACAGCCGCAGCCGTAAATAAAATCTACGGACTTGGGAAAAGCGTTCGGGAGCTTGCAGTTGCTGTCGGTAGAGGCGGCACTTCTGGAATAGGGGTCGCTGCTTTTGAAAACGGCGGTTTCATTCTGGATGGTGGACACAAGTTCAAGGATAAAGGCGCATTTTCTCCTTCTGCGGCCAGCCACGTACCTCCAGGCCCTGTCCTTTTTAGAAGAAATTTTCCCGATTGGCCTATTGTTCTCGTAATCCCTAACAGTAAAGGGGCGCATGCTGAGGAAGAAGTGGACATCTTCAAAAAATGTTGTCCAATTCCCCTTGCCGAAGTTCAGGAAATTTGCCATGTAATTCTCATGCAGATGCTTCCTGCACTTGTGGAAGAAGACCTGGAAAGTTTCGGCAGGGCAATTAATCACTTCCAGATTACAGGTTTTAAGAGAAAAGAAGTTGAACTTCAGTCGCGCCCTGTTCTGGATATCATGGAGTACATGCGAGATAACGGAGCAAGCGGCGCAGGCATCAGTTCTTTCGGGCCAGTAGTTTACGGAATTGTCGGAAGCGCTGGCGAAGGCAAAAGGCTCCGGCAAGAAGCCCAGCGCATGCTTGACGAGTCTCTGGGCGGGAAAGTATTGCTCACAAAGGCAAAAAACCATGGTGCGGACATTTTTGGGGGGTCCTGATTGAAAGTAGATACCTGGTTTGGAGTCCTTGAGACAGGCGGTGTCGGGGAAATTACAGGATCCAGACTTATTTCAAAAGGCATCCGGGAGCTTGCCCTGTACTCTCTTTCTCTAAGGGACAGCAGGTTGAATCTTCCTCCTGAAGGCTTTGACCTGAAAGCCGCAGCTATCGAATGCGGATTTGTAGAATCCCCTGCGGAATACTACTCCCTATTACACGAAGTCACTTTGGAAGCTGCAAAACTCCAGGTCTCAGGAGCTCTAACTCCTGACCAGCGAATTATCCAGGCTGTGGAAGCTCTGGACGACATCAATGAAACGACAAACTCCCTTTCAGAAAGGCTTTTTGAATGGTACGGAGGCTATTTTCCCGAAAGCGGGCTAAGCGGAGAAACCCTTGCACTTTTTATTGTAAAATACGGTTCCCGTGATAATATTGATTCTGAAGATCCGCTTTATTCAAAAGCCAGGGATTCAATGGGCGCAAAACTTGAAGCTGCGGATGAAGCGCTTCTTAAAGGTTTTGCAGAAAGCGTCTGCAGCCTGTATGAACGAAGGAGACAGATCGAGGCTTATATTCAGAGCAGCATGGAATTGATCGCACCCAACCTGAACATTATCGCGGGCCCCATGCTCGGGGCAAGGTTGATAAGTATCGCAGGGAGCCTCGAAAAACTTGCTGTGTTCCCCTCCAGTACCATTCAGGTTATAGGAGCCAGTAAGGCTCTTTTCAAGCATCTCCGAGCTCGGGCTCCATCTCCGAAGCACGGCGTGATCTATAGCCACCCTTTAATAAATACCGCGCCCTGGTGGGTAAGGGGAAAGATAGCAAGAGCAGTTTCAGCAAAGCTTTCTCTTGCTGCACGCATTGATTTTTATTCAGGGAAAAAAGATATATCTCTTGCAGAAAAGCTTGAAACAAAGGTTCTGCAGATCAAGGCTTTGAACCCCAGACCTCCTCAAAAAAAGCAGGAAATCGGGGCAAAACTAAAGAAAAAGAGGAGGAAATAAATGCCTGAAGTCAAAAAGGTGTCGGAAGGGATTTTTGAGGTTGTAAAGGACAAAAAACAGCTTGCTACAAAGAACCTTGACCCTGGAAAAGCAGTTTATGGAGAAAAGCTGATCCCGGTTGAGGGAATTGAGTACCGTATATGGGACCCTCGTCGGAGCAAGCTTGGAGCTATGGTTCTCAAAAAATTTGAGATCCCCTTTAAGGAAGATTCTAAAGTTCTTTACCTTGGAGCGGCTTCAGGCACAACTGTCAGCCATGTCTCTGATATCGTCTCAGAAGGTGCCGTTTATGCAGTTGAGTTTGCCCCCCGAAGCATGAGAGATCTGATAGGGCTCGCATCAAGACGGAAAAATGTCCACCCAATTCTGGCTGATGCGGGAAGGCCGGACAGTTATTCCCATCTGGTTGAACCTGTGGACCTTATTTTCCAGGATGTTGCACAGCCCAACCAGGCAGAAATAGCTGCAAGGAATGCTTCCCGCTTTCTGAAAAAAAACGGATATCTCCTGCTTTCCATCAAGTCACGGAGTATCGACACTGCAGCAAATCCCAAAGAAATATTTAAGGAAGAAATAGGTAAACTTGAACAAGCTTTTGAGCCCAAATTCGAAATTCTTAATGCAAAGGACCTGATGCCTTATCATGAAGATCACCTTGCAGTTCTGGCAAAGTTGAAATGACACACCTGCTTTTAAGGAATTTTCTAGCTCGTTTAGAGAATGTATT
>NZ_JAVKPK010000075.1:0-16287 GCF_031461075.1 Methanosarcina baikalica
TAACCGATGACAAATGGAATATCGTTAACTTCACAAGTAGGTGAATGAGAAACATGGCAGAACAGGTCAACATTTTTCGGGCCACGCCTGATAACGCAACCGAGATCTTAGTCCTTCAGAAGCTGGCATACCAGAGCGAAGCTCGTATTTATAACGACTGGAACATACCCCCTCTGCTTCAGACCATTGAAGAGATCCAAGATGAGTTCAAAACCCATATGTTCCTCAAAGCTATCAGCGAGCACTTAATTGTAGGATCTGTACGGGCTCGCATTATGGAAAATACTTGCTATATAGGTAAGCTGGTTGTTCACCCAAAATGGCAGAGCAGGGGAATAGGTACTCGCTTAGTGACAGAGATTGAGATAATTTATAGGGCAGTATCCAGGTTTGAACTGTTCACTGGGTCGCAAAGTGTAAAAAATCTTTACCTCTATCATAAATTGGGATACCAGGATTTTAGGCGAGAGTCACTGGGCGACCAGGTTGAACTGATATACCTGGAAAAGATAATAGAAGGCATGTAGGAATCAAAACTCGATACAGATATAGAATAGGCCAATAATAGACCTTTTTTCGAATCCGCATATAAAAGGCTAACAAGCGTAGCTATTGACATGTCTATCCCGAGCCTTTCTACGTGCGTATACCTAAAAGCCACGTACAATGGCCAGGGCTATCGCTTGGGATAAAGAGAGGTTTTTAAGGGGCGCCGGGGGCTTGCCTGTCGAAGGATCAGCTGCACAAAGAGGATGAGCAGATAGAAAAGTTAAACAAAGTTACCCAAAAGCAAGCTGTCCATATTAAAAGTAATCCAGGAGAACAGCAGGTTAAACATAAAGCTACTTCTGGAGAATATGGGTAAAAGTAAATTTTACATATTTGCTGAAAATTTAAGAATTTAACCAAGTCTAAAAAACATGCTCAAGAGACACACTCAACTTCCAAACGGTATGCCAAAATTTTTGCATATTTTTCTAGT
Source organism: Methanosarcina baikalica (assembly GCF_031461075.1). Classification (NCBI taxonomy): domain Archaea; kingdom Methanobacteriati; phylum Methanobacteriota; class Methanomicrobia; order Methanosarcinales; family Methanosarcinaceae; genus Methanosarcina; species Methanosarcina baikalica. The sequence continues at coordinate 983 of NZ_JAVKPK010000075.1, forward strand.
TGGAAAGTCCTCCATCGAATTTGAAGAGGATACATTAAATGTGAAAAAACGAGCACATCACCCGTGTTTGGAAAAATCTAAAGACATTCTTATACTTCTGGTTTTCAATTACTTGTCCCCAACCGAAAATTAAACCAAACCAGAAAAAATTAAAAATACTCAGAATTTAACCTCTTGCCCCATTTATTTCATCCAACTGTTCACTGACAAGCTGCCTAACCATTTCTCTTTTAGATATACCGCGTTTACTTCTTTCCTTTTCGAGTGCCATTTCTATCCTTGTATTTATTTTTCGAACGTGACCGTAACTGAGATCTATCTTGCTCAGTTGCACGCCCAATGCCGCACATAATATATCCCGAATCGTATGAGCTTGAGATCGATTATCTCTGTGTGTCTCAAATTTATTTAGCAGTTCCTTGTTGACTGGAATCATATCGCCTGGGCGATAAGTTAAGTATCCTACTGACATTCTTTATCTTCTCCATAAGCTCTGAGGATAATCTCATCCATAGTAAAGCTTTTCGACTTCTGTCCTATCGAAGTAGTCCCTATCGAGGTCACTTTTGATGAAGAGTTTTTTTCTTAGAGCCTGTCTTAAAATTAAATTTAATTCTACAATGGGGATAAGACTTACGTATTTGAAATGATAAACGGCAGCATTAAACCGTTAAATGTCTAGAATGTAAATTTAAACCATGATGATTAAGGGACTTGATTTTATATCTCGAGTGCGTAAGTCCTATGGGATAAAGTACTATTCTTAAGGTCAATGTGTACCTGAGTTTCGGAAAAATTTACGATATGAATTTAAAGTTAACGTTGTCATTATCCAATTGTAGAAATAGTTTGAATTTTAAGACAGTCTGTCTCGCTTTATTTTGAATCTCAGGTGCGTAAGTCCGAAATAATAGCATATTTGCAGCATTAAAAGGATATACTGCAATTCATTATCAACTATTCGATAAAATTTATTAAAAAAAGTAAATTTCGCTTTTAAACAGAAGTAAAGAATATTTTGGATAACGACAAATTCTATTGTTCTTCTGATTAACTTATTTATTTGACTTAATCATTTCCTGAACCTGTAGCATATTCGCTACCATTTTCTTCTTTACTTCAATTGCTCCTTCCATATCTTTAATTTTCTTCTCCATCCACTGCATTTCTATATCTATCTTCATTATTGCAATTTTCTTTTTCTGCTCTTCAGTTAAAAGTTCTAAAGCACCATGTACTGAGCTGCAACACGCTGAAGCGTGTTCTGATGATTGTTCTGTATGCATGTTTAATTATCTCCTGGATTTCTATGAATTATTAGGTGAGCTATCAATTTTGCTTCCCAATATCCGCATCCTACAGATATGTCGTAACATACAAGTAACTACCTATTTTTGAATTTATCTATAAAGATACCTGTAGAATATGTAAATGGATATTTGTAGTGCTCGGGATAAAGATGACCATTTGTAGTATGAAGGCTCTTTGAAGCAGGAAAAAATAAGATTCTCAATGCCAGTAGAGTGCTGTATGCACTGCGCAAGCTCTGATCATCTTTATATGAATCTTCTGGGATAGACGTAAAAGTCGAAACTCGGTCCGTCCTATGTTTGAATAGCTAGAAGCTAATCTAAAATGCCAGGGCTATCGCTTGTAACCAAATAGACCAAATATATCCCGGGCGGATCCACAACGCTATTAAAACAAGTACGTATGGGCCAGGTTTCTGGGATAGTTGTGGAAATGTCTATTTTTCCCGATATATTTTAAATTTCCAAGTGTTCCTGTGAAAAATAGTACAAAATTTAATTTACAAGATTTCTACAGAGCCAGAAAATAAATAAATGAGAATGATATAACTAAAATCAATGTCTCTTACAATCCGCCCCGAAACTCCCTCTGACTATCCTGTAATAACCGAAGTAAATGACCTTGCCTTCGGACAGCCTGCTGAAGGAAAACTTGTAGAAGACCTCAGGAAAAATCCTAAATTTGTCACGGAGCTTTCTCTGGTAGCTGAAGCCAATGGAGAAATAGTTGGCCATATTCTCTTTTTCCCGATAGTTATCAGGTCAGAGGAAGGAAAAGAAAAGGAAACTATTTCACTTGCCCCGCTTGCAGTTCGGCCTGAGTTCCAGAAAAAAGGTATTGGAGGTAAACTCATAAGAGGAGGACTTAAAGTTTGCCGGCAATTGGGATATGATTCCGTGATAGTCTTTGGACATCCTGAGTATTATCCAAAATTCGGGTTTAAACAGGCTGGCACATGGGGCATAAAAGATACCTTTGGAGCGCCTGCCGAAGCATTCATGGCACTGGAATTAAAGGAAGGCGTGCTTGAAGGTGCCAGCGGAGTAGTAGAATTACCTGAAGAATTCAAGGTACCTGAAGAGCACAATTATTAAGATTAGACGGCCTCGAGAAAAGGCTCCAAAAAATATAAAATGGTTGCTCTAGAATATTATTAATAAGCTTTTAGCTCGTAGTTGCCCTAATTTCAACTCCAAACATTTGACCTTAAACGCCGGAAATATTAATTCTATGTTTTTATCTTTATGATGTAGAACTATATTTGAAAATACGGCTATAGGGGACAATAAGCTTTTTCCGGTTTAAGTCAGCCTGAAGACGTTAAGTTCATCGTCACTGTAACATTGTCCGTAGTGCTGTCAAAATTATCAACTGCAGTTATAAAAACTGCTTTCCCATTTTTACAGATCAAGTTTCATCTGATTTTTCCAAATCATTTGGTTTTCCTATTATTTTTGGATTAAATTGGTGTATAAAATATGCTGCTCGATGAAAAAATGTTAGTGACATTGCAAAAATTAGGATTAACATATTACGGTTCAAGGGTTTATGCTACGCTTGTTTCGCTGGGTCCGAGCGATGCGACCGAGCTTGCTTCTGAATCGGAAGTACCTCGAACGAAGATCTATGATGTCTTGAGAAGGCTCAAAACCGAAAAATGGATAACAGCCGAACATACGAGACCTATAAAATATACTGCTAAATACCCTAAAGATATAATTGAAGAGAGAAAAGCTGCTTTCAATTCTGAAATTGATGAGGTATCAAATCAATTGTCAGAGCTGTATGATAAATTAATTGATAATGAAATACCGAAAGTATGGCTTTTAAGAGGAATGAATAATATAACGGCAAAAACACTCGATATGATAAGAAGAGCTAAAAAAGACATAATGCTTTTGGGAGCTCTTTACTCTGAAAATGAAATTGAGCAGCTCAAAACAGAATTATTATATGCTACGAAAAAAGGGCTAAATATACGTGTTATATCTAGACAGAGTATAAAACTGAAAGATGGCAAACTGGATATAATTAAAAACTTATCTTCGATTATACCCAAAATAAAAATATCCGGACCTGCATTTTCAAAGTTTGTAATAATAGATGACAAAGAACTATTAATCGTATTCTCAAAGGTAGAAGACGATATTCTGGATATCGACACTACGATAGCTATATGGATTCCAAATGTGTCAATTGCATCTTACCAAGCAAGCATATTTAATGGTATATGGAACGAATAAACCAGCAATTATCTAACACAAAACTCTTTTTTATTCCCTATTTTTAGTAACTCTTTTTTCACGGTCTGAATTATTAGTAAGTGCTGATATTGTATTACATATTGATTTTAGTCACTAATACCCCTCTAAAAGTTACAAAATGAATATAAAGTCTTAATTAAGTAATTTATTGTCAATTTCGTAAAAATGAGAGGAGTATACATATGAAAATAGTCGGGATACACTCAAGTCCAAAACGTAAAAATAGTAATACATTAAAATTATTGGATTCTGCTCTGGCTGGAGCCAAAGAAGCAGGGGCCGACATTGAGTTAATTGATATCGCAAAATTGAAAATTAAGTACTGTACTGCATGCAATTCCTGTCATGATAAAGGTGTATGCTCAATAAAAGACGACTACCAGTTAGTACTTAAAAAGTTATTGGACGCAGATGGCATAATCTGGAGCAGTCCTAATTATATGATGAATGTGACAGCTCAGCTCAAGACGCTGTTTGATAGAAGTCCACTTATTACTCATGAACAGTTCTTTGACGGGAAATATGGTCTTTCCTTAACAACTGCGGGTTCGGGCATTGATGAGGTAGATTTTGTTCTTAATATTATGAATACATTTATGATCAACTGTGGAGGCAACGCTATCGAGGGAGTGGGCTATGCAATGGCACAGGGTCCTTCAGCAATGGATGCAGCTATCGTAAAATCACAAGAAATGGGCATAGATCTTGTTGAAGCGATAAAAGAAAAAAGGCCGTACCCCGAACAGAAAGCAAAACAAGAAGCCTGGAGAGCACAGTTCAAATATGTAATCCTTGCAAATAAAGATCACTGGACGCATAACTGTGATTACTGGGCGGAAAAAGGCTGGTTAAAATAATAATATTTTTAATAATTTTCAAAATATGTATGTTAGCTAGTCAATTGGTGGGTTCATTATGCTAAACCTTGAAGAACTGGGGAAAAGGCTTACAGAAGCCGGAAGGTTGAAACTACGCCCTCTATGTGTCTATGGCACGGATGAAATTCCTGAGGGAGCAGTACCATCATACAAGGTAGACCGCTGTATAGCAAAGGCAATTTACACTTCTGCTCTTTTTGAAGAGACACCTCCAATATATGTTGAAGCAGCCCATGAGCAGTGCTGCGTAGGTGGACTTGTATGGATGGGGTTGAGTGAATCTCATCCGAAACTGAAGTACTTCGTGACTGTGGGAACGCCTGATTTCCGCGGAGGCGCTGCTGAGCACTTAAAGGCGTCGCCAGAATTATTTGAAGAGAGCATGAAACGTACAGGGAAAATAATTCCACCTGGTAAATACACCGTCGTCGGTCCCTGCAATGATAACATAGCACCTGAAAAAATCAGATCGCTTATTCTTTTTGCAGGGAGCGAACAAATAAGGAACTTATGCGGTCTTGCACAATTCAACAGTTCTGAAATATTCTTTAAGACGGTGATACCTGGTGGACCTACCTGTTCCATGATGCTTGCTTTCCCCGCTGGCATGGCAGAGAATGCGCCTAAGGACTCAGCTTATGTCGGGCCTGTTGATCCGACAGGAAATCCCTGGCTACCCCAAGAATTAATAATTATGGGTATTCCGATTTTATTGGCTCAACAGATGGCTACTGATCTGGAAGAGTCTTTTATTGGCAAAAGAAGCAAGATAGCATACCCTGAAAAACGTATCATAGTAAAATCAAAGTGAAAGGCATATAAGAGCAAAAAAGAAAAAACAACCGGGATATCCTTTTTGTGGTTTGGTTTGGTCCTATTGGAGTAGCAGCTTTCTATTATGCTCGATTCTCAATGAGACAAACAGGAATTGAAGAATTGTGGCCAGTTGTTAGTTTGGTGATATGCATGTCAATTGTTCTTCACGGAGTAACCGCAACTTATTTCACAAAACTTTATGGAAAGTCTAATTTAGAAAAGTCAGGAAATGAGTAATTGCATTTCAAGAAGGAGTTTCAAGACTCCGACTCTTCATTTTTGGCTACAAACACATTTTCCATCTAATTTCATTGATTTAGAATAATGGTTACATGAGTTTAGACTGAGAGTAACAATCTTCGATCTTATAGAGACACCTATTAAGTATAATATACTAAATATAAGATAGGGGATGCGGTGGAGGCTCATATTAACAACATCGATGAAAAGGGTTTCGGCGAGATTCTCGGACTGCGGGAAGAAATAGGAGAAATCCAGGTAGCAATTGCTGACTTTGAGGTTGGAAAAAAACTCAACGTAGCCATTATAGCCGGACTGTTTAGTGGAAAAACCACTCTAATTAATGAGATTGAGAAACTAAACCTAAACAGGGCGACAAAATTTACTTTCTCTGAAATTGTCCGGGATAAAAAGGAAATTTTCCTCCCTGAAGACACAAAAAGGGTAGTACTTCTGGATAACTGTCACTTTCTTTACGTGAGAAAACCTGGTGGCTTCGAGATATTTTACGAGTTTCTGGATATGGTTAGTTCTCAGAACAGGATATTTGTCACTACATGGAACCTTTATTCCTGGAAATACCTGAATGAGGCCTTTGATCTTGGGAAATACTTTCCAATACAGATCATTATTCCTCCTTTTGAAAAAGAAGATCTTAAACCCTTTATTCTCGGAAGATATGAAGAAGGGGAAATTATATTTGATAGTGGTGAAGAGTTAGAAAAAGAACCCTTTATGTATATAACAGAGTATCCGATTGAACTGTCCTCCCTAGGCAGGAAAATTGAAATCCCTATTTTGAGAATAAACATTCATTATCTTAAGAAACATCTTCTGAATGAAAAAGAAGAAGAGGAAGAAAAAGAAAAAACCGCTGAGAACAGGATATTCGAAAAAATTAACCTGGAAGCAAAAGGTAACCCTGGTGTTGCACTAAGAGTCTGGGAACTTGGGTTAGATTATCCTCACATAAAGCCGGATAACATAGGCAACTTTTCTTACGATATAGAGCTTGAACACGAAGAGGCTTTTGTCCTAAGCCTTATTCTCTCATACCAAGGCCTAAAAATGAGTGAAATAATCGAGATGATAGATTCTGCGTTAAGAACAGACAAAGTTCTCTTCCGGCTTCTAAACCAGGAACTAGTTTCCAAAAGTGAAGATAATTCCTTCCGCATCAGACCTGAAGCCTTGCGGAGTGTGATTGCATATCTGGAAAAGCTAAGGCTGGTATGGTAAATGGTAGATAGAAACACTGTAGACACAAGCAGGGAGCAACTTCTGGAGACTCTCAGATCCATAGAGACACAAACAATCGTAAATATACTTCTGATTTTTTTCCTCGCATACATACTTGGTAGAATTATCGCAACCATACTATCAAAAGTTTCGGAAAAAATGAGCCGTAGTAGTAGGGTTAAAGTAAAAATGGTTATTCCTGCAGTAAAGTTTGGAATTTATATTATTGCTTTTTATTACTTCCTTACGGAAATATTAAAAATATTCGGGCCAGAACTGTTTCTCTTGACAGGACTTATTGGTGCAGGCATTGGTTTTGGGCTAAAAGACCTTTTTGCAGACTTTGTCGGAGGAGTTGTAATTACATTTGAAAAACCTTACCATGTAGGAGACAAAATTACCATTGGGGACTATTATGGTGAGGTTACTGATATAGGGCTAAGGGCAACAAAACTCGTCACACCGGATGATAATACTATTACAGCTCCAAACAGCCTTATTTTTGATGAGGCCGTTGCCAGTGGAAACTATGGGGCTTCGGAAATGATGGTTGTAATAGACCTCTATATCGCGTTGGAGTCAGACGTAAAAACTTCAATGAGAGTTTTAAGAGAAGCCGTTGTGAGCTCAAAATATGTTTTTATCTCCAGGAAAAACCCTGTTATCCTGCTACACAAATCCCTGCCATTTTACACCAGGTTGCGGGCCAAAGCTTACGTTAATGATCTAAGAGACGAATTTGAGTTTGAATCCGATGTACACACAAGGGCTTGGATAGAACTCCAAAAGAATGGGATCAGGGCTCCGCAACTCCATATTCTTAATATTCCCCCAATTGAGGAAGAATCTGTATCCGATGCTCGAAGAAATATCAGGTCAGACAAAAGTGCCAGAAAAGATTCCGAATCTAGTATCGATTCCCAGAGAAATTCCGGATTTTAAACTTATCTAGTCTCATTTGAAATCTGTAATATAGGATATGCTTTCAAGTAAACCAGTTATTTAAACTCTCAGTCCGGAAATATCAAGTTCTTTACCTTCTTTCTCCGATTGACTTATGATTGAGAAACTGCCATCTGTCTCAAGGACAACAGCCTCTACACTTTCCAGATTAGCATATCCTTGATTCCTTACAGACTGCTGGATTTCACTTTCAATAACTCTAGAACGCTTCATAGAATCTTTAAGGTATTCTCCATTGTAATATACAATGGATGGCTCATCTTTTATTATTCTTTTAACAGTATCTGACCTTATTGTTAGCCCAGCAACTGTATATTGCAGACCTATCAGGACTGCAAAAGCAGTTACTCCTTCTACGAGTGCAACGCTTTTATTCAGAAGAAGTGATCCAAACGTAGATCCAAGTGCAATTGTTATTACAAAATCAAATGCATTAAGTTTAGAAAGTGTGCGGTTTCCGGAAACTTTTAATAAGAGTACAAGTGAGATGTATCCCAGAATTCCGAGTACTAAGACCCTTCCCAGATCATTCCAGCTATTGAAGAACAAGCCCATAGCTATAGTCTCCCCTTTAAAACGAGTGAATTTATGGATATTAGTTTTAACTAATTGCATCTCTTATTATGATCTCTAGATATTGAGATAAAATATTTTACGAGTATCTGCATCTATTTTTATTATTTCGAATGTGATTTCGGGTATGTCAGCGGTTAAAAAGAAAGATGGCTTATGGACCCTTCTCTAAAGTGTTGATTAGATCGACACTTACTGCAGTTCCCACCATAATATCCTCTTCTTTCTCAAGAGCTTCAAGAATATTTGAGACTAAAAGATGGCTGATAGCTCTTCTTTTCCTGGGCTCTACTACATATCTTAACCGTATTTCGATCCAGTTTTCCTCCATTTTCATATAAAGGTTTGTCCGTACATCGTAGGTCGTAAAGAAGTATCTTTTTCCCATACGCAGGAGTTCTCTCCGTGCCAGGTCTTCGAACTCTCCTACAACTGGGCCTGCAGCTCTGAGAGCAATTTCTTTAGCTTTTTTCCAGTTGCTGCCGTAAATCAGTAGGATGCGGATTTCATCCCAGATGAACGAATAATCCCTGGTATAATTTTTTATTGTCTGGTTGAGAGCAAAACTATTCGGAACACTGAGAATTCTGCCAGTGTACTGATCTGCATCTACCCATTCTCTGATTTCCATAATTGTAGTGTTGAAACTTCCTATATCCAGCACATCGCCTGTAGTATCTCCCACCTGAATTCTATCTCCTGCTTTAAAAGGACGAGCTACAACCAGGAGGATTCCTCCTGCTATATTCCTCAGAACATCCTGAAGTGCAATTGCAACTCCGGCGCTCAGAATTCCGTAGGCGATAAACAGGGTGCTAGTTCTCTCAATCCAGATCGCAAAAAGGGAGGCAAGAGCAAGTACTGTAATAAGTATAGATGCAGTTTTCCTTAGAGTGTATCTATCTCTGGCAGTCGATATTCTTCTAAGAATAAAATTTCTGGTAATTGAATTTATTATATAGGCTAGAAAAACTACAATTAAAGAGATGAGAAGTGCATCCAGTAGAGACCGGTCCTCTAAGATATAAAAATCAGTTAGGTATCGAATATATGCGATAAAAAGTATCAAGATTAACAGAATAAAAGTGTTCAGTCTCCTCATTACCCTCATGTAGATAAATATAATGTCTTTTATATATCAATATGGCTCCAATAACTGAGGTGCTCTGATACTTAATTCTGTTAAGCTAGCTTTGGCCTAAAAGAATATTTAAATTGAAACTTCTTCGTTGATTTTTTAGAATCCTTTGTATTGTCTACTATACACTGAATTTTCCGCTGTTACTAAGCATATAGCGTATGAGGAGGCAACATTGTAACTTATGGCAGTCGTACGAAACCCTATTGTAAATAGAGAATAACTACTTATAAACCACATGATTATTATTAATTAATATATTAAAATTCATTGAATTAATTTGTGCTTTGAATTAATTTGTGCTTTGTGTAGTTCAGTCTGTATTAAGCTGTCTACTCGAAAAGTCAAATTCATATTGGGGGTTAAGAATGAAAAGCAAATCGAGAGCTTGTCTGCTAGTGCTATGCTTAACTTTTTCTGTTGGATTAACACAAGCACAGTTTGGAGGAGGCGGTTGCGAATCCGTAACATATTCTGGTGTTACACCTGATAGATTTGAATGCATGAATCAAGGTCTTCAGGAGTACGGCATCTATGTCCCATCGGGAGAAAGTGGAGAACTTTCCGGCAATGGAATCGCTGCGGATTTTGAATGGGATGGAGAGTCCATTCTTACTATCACAGTTACGGAAAAACCTTTTTTTGTTGGCTGTGGAACCATACATGACAGAATAAGACAATTCGCACAAGAATGCTAATAAAAAGCGTCCACAACAGCGGTTCCAAAAAATATAAACTGTTGCAAATGAATGTAATTAATAGGCTTTTAGTTCGTGGTTGCCTTTATATTGACTCCAACCGTTTGACCATTTATACACGTGGAAACCTGATACCATAAAATTAACAAGGCAACCACTTCTATCTCCTTTTATCCTATCGGCCTTTATTCTACATACTTATTACTGGAAGCCACGCTAAGCCTCGCAGCCAATAGTACAGGGATAGTCAGGTATATTTTTATTAGCGAGCTTATCCCAAAACCAATTTTATTCTCAATCATTAAGAGTTTCAGAAATAATTTTCATGATCTGAAACCTTGATTGATTAATACAAATTGGAGATTCAGATAAGTAGTTTTGAGTTTTGGGATAGACTCAGCCTAAAATATGCGAGGCTTATGGAAGCCCTAATAAACTCATTTGAAATAACAGATATACACCGTTGTTAAGGGTTTAGTTTTTAGGATTTACCGTACTGGCTCAAACTTTTTCTTTTCTTATTATTTTATATTTCCGAGTCGCTCTTACATGCTCCTGTACAGGTGTAAATCAAGGACAGGTGCGGAGGCAGTCTTTTCTACATATTCCGAGGACAATCTCTTCTACAAGTGTCAAGACCGGCACCATGTCCACGGTTCCTAAACTATATTATATGCGGAAGATTTGCAATTTATTACTTCGTCTTTTTCACATACATAAATGTCCCAAACACTGCTGCAAGCGCCCAAAAAGAGCTTATGAAAGGAGCGCTTTTTGATTCAGGGGTAGAATTGGAATTTCCTTCCTGCTGACCTGCTGTTCCTGTATTATCTGACATTTTTGTATCGTTTGTCTTGTTAGCGGTTTGATTAATTGTACTCAGCAACTCATCCAGAGTAGTAGTTTCATCAGGTGTTATAACTTTTCCATCATCAGTTAATGTATACTTGCCCCGGTGAAAATCCGTAACTATGAAATGTTCAGGACCAAAATCCTTTGTATACGGATTATCATCCTTACTCAGATAGATCAAAACCTTTTCACCAATTTTGAAGCTTGGATCAGCGTCCGTAGACATGCCAACCCTTCCAATTGCTCCACCAGTAATTCTCACAATAACCTCTTTGGACGATGATGGATTTTTGAGGTATTCATCAACACTTACAACGATATCAGTATAAATGATGTTTTCGTGGCTGAGGTCAGTAATTTCTTTATCCGGTTGTTTTCCGTCTATGGTATTCCATTTGGGTGGAAGTATTTCTTTAACTGTACCTATTACAATCGTGTCTGAGTAGTCTCTTAACTCCTCATGGGTGTATGGTATAAAATCTATATTCATATCAATGCTGATAGGTTCCTCTCCATTGTTTTCGAGTTTGATACTATCGTTAGAAGGAGTGGATAGCGCCGAAACATTTAATGTTAGTAAAGAAATAATCCCAACCAAAAAAATTCCATATTTAGTAATATTTCTCATGGTACCGCTTCCAGAGTAGGGAGTTAAGTTTGATTTTTTGTGCTACTGGCTTCATAGCTCAACTACATAAGTTCTTCACATAAGACGCTGGCAGAGTATAAAATACATTTTAACTTTTTTATTTGTATACTTTATCCACTTAAAACGAGAATTTCTAAAAACAATTTTACAAATACTAAAACAGGTGCAATGGCCGTCTCTTATACAAATGTCAGGACTGATACCACGTCACTTGCTCATTAAATAATATATGGAAGCTAGCTTACTTAAAAACGTCTTGAAATATTTTAAGCTCATTTTTGCTTAAATCTATAAAATAAATTTCATTGTACTGGCTATTTTGTCTAACACCCCCAAGACCTTACACTCCTAAAAACAGCTTATTCCTAATTATTTTAATAGTTTAATCATTTCCCTTCCAAAAGCGTGAAGATCAGAAGGGCTTCTTGATGATACAAAATTCCCATCTACAACAACTTCACTATCTTCGTAAAGTGCTCCTGCGGCTATAATGTCGTCCCTTATCCCTATCCAGCAGGTCGCTTTCCTACCTTTTATGACTCCTGCCGAAACAAGAACCTGCGGACCGTGGCAGATTGCAGCAACTGGCTTATTTTCGTTGAAAAAGTGTCTTGCAATCTCAAGTGCGTCCCTGTCAAGTCTCATTTTTTCGGGACCTTTCCCTCCGGATATTACAAGGATGTCGTAATCTGCAGGGTTAATATCCTTGAAGGCAACGTCAGCATCGATCTCATACCCGTGTTTTCCAGTAATCGGTCCTTTCTTCATCGAGGCTACATGTGTTGTAATTCTCTCTTCTTTCAAACGGTGGTAAGGATAGAAAAGTTCAAGGTCTTCAAAACCATCGGCTCCGAATACAAGCGCTTTCATATGAAATTCCCCCGGGTTCTAGTGTTATGGTTTTAATCTTGCATATTAATCTTACGTTTTAAATTTGCAGCTAAAAGATTATTCCTGCAGCAAATATACCTTTTCTGATTCCGAAAATAAAACAGGTAAAGCTGCCCCAGATCTGGTATGCTTAAATTATTTCGAGGGCTTGTTTGAGATCTGCAATTATGTCCTCTGGGTCTTCGATCCCTACAGAGAGCCTTACAAGCCCATCAGTGATGCCTACTCTCTTTCTTACTACAAGTGGGACACAGGCATGAGTCATGGAAGCAGGATGCTGAATAAGGGTATCAGTAGCCCCGAGGCTTACAGCAAGGGAGCAGAGCCTTACATTGTCCATGAGTTTCCGTCCGGCTTCAACTCCACCCCTAACCTCAAAAGAGAGCATGCCGCTGTATCCACTCATTTGCTTGCGTGCAAGTTCGTGTTGAGGATGGCCTGGAAGCCCCGGATACCTTACCCACTCTACCCTGGGGCTGGATTCAAGGAATTCCGCAACTTTCATGGCATTTTCCGCATGCCTTTCCATGCGGATATGCAGGGTTTTAAGTCCTCTTATACAGAGCCAGGCTTCATGGGGACCCATAATGCCTCCTGTGTATCCGACAATTGTAGCCAGGCATTTCATGAAATCTTTCTTTCCTGCAACGATTCCTCCAAGCAGGTCTGCGTGCCCGCCTATGTATTTTGTGCAGCTGCTAAGGGAAACATCCGCACCAAGTTCTAGAGGTCTCTGGAAATAAGGCGTTGCAAAAGTATTATCTACAACACAGATGACGCCATGCTCCCTTGCTAGTCCGGAAATTTCAGCGATGTCGCAGACAGTCATCGTAGGGTTGGCAGGGGTCTCGATAAAAACCATTTTCGTCTCCGGTTTGAAGGCTCTTTTTATATTTTCTATTTTAGAGGTATCGACAAAACTGACATCTATCCCGAGCCCCGGTAAAACTTCAGAAAAGAGACTGTAGGTGCAGCCGTACACCACATCCGTTGAGATGAGGTGGTCTCCCTGTTTCAGGGTAGTGAGCACAACTGCAGTGATTGCCGCCATTCCCGAGGCAAAAGTCTGCCCTGCTTCTCCTCCTTCAAGTGCAGCAAATTTTTCAGCCAGAACCGCATGTGTGGGGGTATTGGGAGGAATCCTGGCATACACGTATCCTGGTTCCTCTCCTGCAAACCTCGCTGCCCCCTGTTCGGCGTTTTCAAAAATGAACGTTGAAGTCTGGAATATCGGAGTCGTATGCGCTCCGAAAGCCGGATCTGGTTTTTCTGCGGCATGCACGCATTTTGTTGCAAATTTCACTTCTCTTTCCATCTCCCCAAAATCCCTGTCAAAATTAATCCCCGGAATAGATATTTGCTTTTCCGGTAATTATTTGTTTGGCGGGAAGGTCAGAGAAATAATCCGGATTTTCCGGAAATTAATAAAGAAAACTTGACTTTATCCCTGAATGTCAGAAATTTTTAAAATATAGCAGGTTATTATAGCAGGCTATATACGTGAGATAAAAGGTTTGGATAAAAGAAACAAATGTTGCTTAAGAAGCAATTTAAAACGTTACAGGGAGACCATCAGTGATAAACTCAATACTCGATAACGACCTTTATAAATTCACCATGCAACTCGCAGTGCTTGAACTTTTTCCCAAAGCAGAAGCCGAGTACCGGTTCACCAACCGGGGACCTCAGCGCTTTTCTAAGGAATTTGTAGAAGAGCTGGAGAGGATAACAGGCGAAGAGATCCCAAAATTAAAGTTAACAGAAGAAGAATATTACTGGCTTTCTGAAAATTGTCCTTATCTGAGACCCATGTACCTTGAATACCTTAAAAACTTCCGCTTCAATCCAGGCGAAGTAAAAATCTGCCTTACCGAAGAAAAAGGGCTGGATATCCGGATAAAAGGACCCTGGCACAGCACTATTCTCTGGGAGATTGTCCTTATGGCTGCGGTTTCTGAACTCTATTTCACAACTATTGAAAAAGAGTGGAAAGGGCATTCCGAAAATGGCTGCACATCCGAATCCTTACTTGCCGCCTACGGGGAAAAAATCCTTGAAATAGGAAAAGCCCTTGAGGAAAATGACTGCCTTTTTTCGGAATTCGGAACCCGAAGGCGACGAAGTTCCGAACTCCAAGACCGTGTAATGAAAACCCTCATTCAGATAAAAACTCTTACAGGAACAAGCAATGTATATTTTGCAAAGAAATACGGTCTGAAACCGATAGGGACTGTTGGACACGAATGGATTATGGGTACCTCGGCTCTTGTAGGGCTAAGGTACGCAAATCGTTTCGCTTTTGAAAACTGGGTAGATGTCTACAAAGGAGACCTGGGAATTGCCCTTACGGATACTTTCGGCTCAGATGCCTTTTTTAAGGATATGGACCTTAAGCTATCGAAAATTTACGACGGCTTCAGGCACGACAGTGGAGACCCTTATGATTTAGTGGACACGGTTATAGGGCATTACAGGAAAATGGGCATAGATCCCATGAAAAAACTAATCGTTTTCAGTGATGCCCTCAATGCAGACACCGCAATCAGGCTCAAAAAATACTGTGATGGCAAAATTAACTGCAGTTTCGGCATAGGTACAAGTCTTACCAATAATTCTGATTTCTTCCGAAGAAGTCCACCTCTTAACATGGTAATAAAACTGCACAGCATTAATGGCATTCTTGTAGTGAAACTAAGCGACTCCCCTGAAAAAGAGACCGGAGAAAAAGATGCCATCAGGGTTGCAAATTACATTTTCGGAAGAAAAGGGCTGGACGAATGACTTAAAAAATTA